>CALXCJ010000058.1 GCA_944386775.1 uncultured Clostridia bacterium | reverse complement strand
TATATAAATTTTATAATTGAAAAAGTGGTCCGTTTTTCAATTATAAAATGGTCCATTTTTCACTTGACAAATACAAATTATAAAAATTAAATATGAAAGGTTGATCGAATATGGAAGAACTAAATAATTTAACAAAACAAGTTGTAAATGAAATACAAAATACTGATACAAAAAATATAGTAATTGAAACAAAAGAAGTTTTAACACCAGAACAAAGAATGGCAATAGATACCATAAGAAGAGTAAAAAATCCTTTTAGAATGATTGGTGTTAAAGATGTAATGAATGATTTAAATGTATGTGAAACAATTGCATATAGAATTTTTAAAAGAAATGACTTTCCCTCTATTAATGTTGGTAAATCTAATCAAATAATGCTACTTGCTTATTTAATATGGAAAATGAGTAAAAGGGTTTAGGGTGGTGGTCATCATAAATACAAATAAAAATGGAAGTATTTATTTTGATAAAAGTCGTAAAAAGTGGAGATGCAGTTATTACACATATCAAAAAAATACTGGTAAAGAAATACGAAAAACCAAATCATTTTTAACAGAAAAAGAAGCACAAGATTTTTTAATAAGTATCCAATATCAAAAAGGAAATGATTTATTTATCCAAAATAATGGCATACCATTAAATAAACTTATGCGAGAAAATGCACAGAAAAAATTAGATATGAATTTGATAGGAGAACGTACATATTCAAGAATAATAGAAACAATAAAAAAAATTGAAGAAACGCCTATATCAACAAAAAATATTAATGAAATTACAAGTAATGATATCCAAAATTATTTGAATACTTTAAAAGATTATAGCAATTCTACAATAAAAAAAGTCAAAGAGCAGTTTTCTCAAACTTTTAAAGAAGCCATTAATAAAGGATATATTACTAGAAATCCCATGTTTGGAGTTATACGCCCTAGAAGTAACCAAGAACGAAAAAAAGTAAGAGCTTTAACAGTTGAAGAGCAACAAAAATTAACAAATTATCTAATAAGTGTTCCTATTTCAATTGAACCATACAAAGTTGCATATCTAATTGAAATGTATTTAGGCCTACGTATTGGCGAAGTATTAGCATTAAAAAGTACAGATATAAATTTGCATAAAAACTTGATTTTAGTAAATAAAACTTTAACAACAGATAAAAATCATAAAGTGATAATGGGAAATACAACAAAAACTTATGCTGGAATTAGAGAAGTGCCTATCCCCTCTTTTATAAGAAGTGAAATAATTAATCAAATGAAATTAGCTGAAAATAACCGTGATAAGCAATTATTCTTAACATCTAACGGAGAGTATGTACGACCTAACAATGCCAATAGAAAGTTAAAAGAATTATTAAACAAAATGAATATTACTGATATAACTTCACACAGTTTAAGACATACCTATGGAACTAGATGTATTGAAGCAGGAATGAGAGCAGTCGCACTTCAAAGATTAATGGGTCATACTGATGTTTCAATAACACTAAATACATATACTTCTGTTTTTAATAAATACAAGGAAAGCGAATTAGAAAAGGTAAATAATTATTATTTAGATAATGAAATAATTAACACTTTATCTGATAGCAAGGTCAATTTATATGAGTTAAAGCCAGAAGATTGGAACATGATTGAAAATGAAACTACCAAAGTAAAAAATGATTATAACCTTATTGGCAAATCTTTTGATGATATGAGCAATAACAATTTTAAAGAGTTAGAAAATCAAATTGATAAGTACAAAGAAGAATTAGAATTACTGAAACTTAAATTAAGTAGATATGAAAATAACAAATCTAATTCTAATGAAGAAAGATAAAATATTTACTAATAATAAGGAGGAACAAGACATTGAATAGAAGTGATGTTCAAAAAAGAATAAAGGGCTTAAATGAATTTATGTTGTCTGATAGTAATAAAGAATTATTATTATTAAAAATTTCTAGTGATTATACCTACAATAAAGCGATTGCACTAATAAATAAGAATTGTAAAAATAAAGACTGGTACTCCGTTGATGACAAAAATTGCTTTAAAACTTGGTCTGAAATAGATGCCTTTATAGATGGAATTTGTAAAGCCAAAAATACTAACTTTTATGAAAATGAGCCAGAAAGATAAATTTGTAAAATTGATTAGATTTATCTAATTAATTTTACAAATACAGTGGAAGGGTTTGGGAAACCGACACAGGTTTCCCATAACAAGATTTTTTAAATAATAATTATTTATATAATTATGCTGTTTATTAATATTATTCAAATATTAATAAATAATTTTAAAAAATCTTGTATAGGGGTTTATTAAGGGGATTTTTCCCCTTAATCATACAGAACATTTTCAATGTTCTAGTATGTTATAACACTTAAAAATTAGTGTTCATTTAGCCTAAATAAAGAGATTTAGAATATAAGTAATACTACGTAGCACCACCCTAATAAGAGAACCAATTTTATTGAAAGGTAGGTTTTAAAATGTGAGTTATGCAATAATTAGAAACACAAACTATAAAATGAAAAATCTAGCTGGAATATATAGACACAATGAAAGGAAAAATACTAATTATTCAAATAAAAATATCAATAAAGAATTTTCACATCTTAATTATTCAATAAAAGCTCCCTACTCTACCTATACAAAAATATTTCAAGATATACGAGAAAAATATGAATTAAAAGGAATGATAAAAAAAGTAAGTAATGTAATGTGTGAACTAATTATTACATCAGATAAAGAATATTTTGAAAGCATTGGTATAGAAGAAACAAAAAGATACTTTAAAAGTGCATATAATTTTGTAGCTAATTACAATAATCTTGGAGAAGAATTTATTGTATCTGCAAAAGTACATCTTGATGAAAGCACTCCCCACTTGCATATTTTATTTATTCCAGTTGTTCACAAAAAAGATAAAAACGGAAATGAAATAAGTAAAATAGCTTGTAGTGAATATTGGAAAGGTAAAGATAGCTATAAAAGATTACAAGATAATTTTTATTCATATATAACAAAGTGTGGTTTCAATTTAGAACGTGGAAATACAATTGATAATCAGCATATACCAATAGAAAAATTAAAAAAGATTACTAATTATGAAATACAAGAAATGTTTAAAGAAACTGCTCATCACGAACAAGAGAATACAACAGGTAATATTGAAGTACTAAAAAAAGATTATAAACGTGTAATACATAAATTTAATACTTTGGCTAGTAGATATACAAGAATTAAAAATATAGTAGAAGAAACAATGAATAAAGCTGAACAAATACAAGAAAATAATAATAAATTAAAGCAGGAACATATAAAACTAAAAACTGAAAATTCACGACTTAAAGATTATATAGATAAAACATTTGAATATGTTAGTATTCTGTTTGATTTTTCAAAAGAAAGACTTAAAAGTTTAGTAAATGATTTTGTATCTAGATTTAATATTCAAGATAGATAGGGTTGTAATTTTTTACAACTCTATTACTATTGTGTGCAAATTGAGAATATCTAATTTTATATAAAAAGCTTAAAATCCTTGATAATAAAGAAATACATAGAATTTTATACGCTATAAATTTTGTGTGCACCAAATTTTTTATTCAAATCTCGTAACAGTATATTTCAATAATCTTTCAGAGATTTTTTTGTGTGCAATGCTTGTGTGCAGATTGTGTGCAGAAACGAAAAAATAATGAATAGTGTCAAAAAATTTTTAAAATAGATTGAATAGTGAAAAAGTGTTATAGTCCAATAATAGCAATACTTTCAAATACTTTTGAATAAAAATAAAAAAAGTTGAAATTGGTTAAAATCTCAACTTTTTCATCATATAAACTCTAAATTTAATATGCATTTGGTGCAGATGGCCGGAATCGAACCGGCACGAGGTTTAACCCTCGCAGGATTTTAAGTCCTGTGCGTCTACCAGTTCCGCCACATCTGCATAAATAGAACTGATTTCCAACGACAGTTATTATTATAATATTTCATAAATAATTTGTCAATACTTTTACAACAATTTTTTTGCAAGAATTTTCAAGAATTTTTCAAAACTCTCTCTAACAAAAATCCATAAATAAAACATCAACACATTCACAAAAACCTATCTTCCTTCTCAACCTTTAACCAATTCCCACAAAAAAACTACTAATTACAAATCTCAAAATAAAAAAGACAGTCTATATGTAATTAATTTACCATTCAAATTTCTACATTTCCCCAAATGTCAATAATAAATAAATTAATTACATAGCTCTCTTTTTATTTATCCTCTAATTATTTTCAGAATCTGTTGTTCCATCAAAAGGAATAAATTTGCTAACAATGCTTTCTTGTCCAACATCGTCTGCTCTAAAAGTCATAAAAGATGTATTTATTTTGTTATCAATTAGTTTTTCTACTTCATCTTGTGTTGAGTGTTCTGCTAAAACTAATTCACTTACTAAAATTTGTTTTGCATTATTAAGCATTTTCTTTTCTCCTGTTGATAGTCCTTTTTCTTTTTGCTTAAAGCTTAAGTTTCTAACAACATCTGCTACTTCATAGATGTCACCACTTTTCATTTTTTCCATATTGTCTCTGTAGCGTTTGTTCCAATTTTTATCCATTGCAGTCTCGTCTTGCTCCAAGACTCCTATAACCTTTTCTGCTGATTCTCTATCTATTATATTTCTTACACCAACTTCTTCTGCCTTTGCTATTGGCACCATTACTTTTACTTCTCCTGGCATTTTTAAAATATAATATGATTGTTTTTCCCCTAAGATATCTTTTTCTTCTATTGCATCTATTGTGCCTGCTCCATGCATTGGGTACACTATTTTGTCTCCTACATTAAACATGTAAGTCAACTCCTTTCAGTTTTTTTCAGCAAAAAAATATTATAAAGTTAAGTCAAGTATTTGAAATAACTTTATTGGATTTTTTAACCATGTTTATTATACTACAAAAATTGGCAAAAGTCAAAGCCTTTGCCAACCAAATTTTACTATATTTTTGCGTATTTTTCCCTATTTTTCAAGGGTTTCAGAGTTTTAATTTTTTCTTAAAAAAATTTTTTTGTATAAGAAATACTTTTCTTATTTTTATTTATTTTATATCTTAATATTAGTTTCCTGTAGAACCAAATCCACCCATTCTCATTCCACTTGATGTGTCATTATCTACTATTAGATATTTTTGGAAAACTCCTTGTCCTATGCATTCTCCTTTTTTTATTTCTATATCTTCTTCTTTAATATTATAAAATGCAAACATAATATGTCCATCATTGTCTGGATTTCCATAATAGTCTTTATCTACTACTCCTACACTATTTGCTAATATTAACCCTTTTTTCTTTGGGTTTGAACTTCTATTGTATAAAAATAGTACTTCATCATCTTGCATATATGCTTTTAGCCCTGTTTTTATAAGAGTTGGTGCCATTCCTTTTTTAAAACTTGGTATTGTTATGTCTTCTGCTGCTTCAATATCATAACCTGCTGAAAATTTTGTTTTTCTTTCTGGTAAGTTGATTCCTTTATTTTCAAATCCTTTTGCTATTTCAAATCCTCTTAATTTTTCCATTTTTTATTCCTCCATTTTTATTTTATTTTTATTTGGTTTATGCTATTTTTTCATATTAGATTATAATTGTCAATAGAAAATAAGAAAAAAGGTTACATTTCACAGCCGTAATTTTTAAATGTAGAGTAGCCCTCTAAGGCTTTTTTTATATAAAATTTATTTGTGACTAGAAATTACTTTTCATAAATAGATTCTACTTTTCCAATTTACCTTTAAATAGATTTTCAATAAATACTACTATTCAGATTTTAAATTTTTAAAAACCTCTAAGGTATAAAAAATATCCTATTTAGCCACATAGCTAAGTTAGGATATTTCTTTTTTTTAGTTTTTTATTTGCATTTATTTAAGCTATATTATTTACTTATAATTTTTTGCTTTATTTTTGCTATTGTTTGATTTGTCCTTTGCTTTCATTTTTACTTATTGCTTGATATATCATTTGCTTTCATTTTTACTTATTGTTTGATATATCATTTGCTTTCTTTTTACTTATTGTTTGATATATCATTTGCTTTCTTTTACTTATTGTTAAATTTATTCTTTGCTTTCTTTTTTAGTTTCTTCTTGTTTTGCTTCTTCTTTTACTTCTTCTTTGTCTTTTACAACTTCTACTGGTTCTTCTTTTACTGTATCTACAACTTCTTGAACTTCAACATTTTCTTCTTTTATTGCTGATCCTTCTTCTGGTGCTGCTTCTACAGGTGTTGTTTCTTCTTCTGAAATAGGTTCTTCTGCTAAATCTTCTTTAACAACTATTTCTCTATTTTCGATTCTAGCTCCTACTTGTTCTTTAGTTTTAGCAGCTTTTCCTACTCTATCTCTTAGATAGTAAAGTTTAGCTCTTCTTGCTTTACCTACTCTTACTAATTCTACTTTTTCTACTAATGGTGAATGTACTAAAAATGTTTTTTCTACACCTACACCATATGATGTTTTTCTAACTGTAAATGTTTGGTTTAGCCCTCCACCTTGTACTTTTATTATTATTCCTTCGAATACTTGGATTCTTTCTTTATTTCCTTCTTTTATTCTTACGTGTACTTTTACTGTATTTCCAACTTTTAATTCAGGAATTTTGTTCTTAAGTTGTTCATGTTCTATTGATTTTATTATATCCATTTAGAATTTACCTCCTTTTCTTTTTTATACTGTGCTTTTTGCACTTTTTTTCTTCTAAATTTACAATTTACAATCTTCTTATTTTATAAGACTCGGTTTGTTTTCATATTTTCAATATATTTTTCAAAAAGATCTGGTCTTTTTATTTTTGTTATGTTTTCAGATTGAGTTTTTCTCCAGCTTGCTATATTTTGATGGTTTCCTGATAGCAAAACTTCTGGTACACTTTGTCCTTCAAATATTTCTGGTCTTGTGTATTGTGGATATTCTAAGAGTCCATTTGAAAATGATTCTTCATCTAGTGATTTTTCGTTTAGTACTCCTTTTACATATCTACTTACACTGTCTATTAATACCATTGCTGGCAATTCTCCTCCTGTTAGGCAGTAGTCACCTATTGAAATTTCTTCATCTACAATCTTATCTAATACTCTTTGGTCTATTCCTTCATAATGTCCACATAATAAGATTAAGTGTGATTCTTTGGATAATTGTTTTACTTTTTCTTGGTTTAATGTTTTTCCTTGTGGAGATAAGTATATAACTTTTGCTGAGTCTTTTTTTATAGATTTATAACAATCATAAACTACATCTGGTCTCATAACCATTCCAGCTCCCCCACCATATGGAGTGTCATCTACTTTTTTATGTTTGTCTTTTGAAAAGTCTCTAATGTTTATTAAGTTTATTTCTATTAGTTTCTTTTCTTTTGCTTTACCTAAAATACTTGAATTTATTCCTTCAAACATTTCAGGAAAAAGTGTTAAAACATCAAATCGCATTATTTCCTCCATTTTTAGATATTATACATTTTTATATCCTTTAACTTAAACCTTCCATTAAATGCACTATTATTTTTTCTTCTTCTAAATCAATTTTTTTAATTACATCTTGTATTGCAGGTAATAGTAGTTGCTTTCCAAGTTCGTTTTTTACAACATAAATATCATTACTTCCGGTATTATATATATCTTCTAATATTCCTAAATTTTCACCTTCTTCGGTAAATACCTTCATACCGATTAGGTCTGCTATATAATAACTTCCTTCTTCTAAGCTTATTGCATCTTCTCTTGGAATTTGAAGATATTGGTTTCGAAGGTTTTCTGCTTCTTCAATAGAATTTATACCTTTAAACTTGATTAATACCATATTTTTTTGATATTTTACCTCTTCAACTTCATATTCCTTTTTTTCTTTTTTTGCTACAAGATATACTTTTTTTAGTTTGTCAAATCTTTGTATATCATCTGTGTATGGAACGACTTTAACCATTCCCTTTATCCCAAATGTATTTACAATTTGACCTATTTCAAAAAATTGTTGCATTTTTATCTCCCTTATTTAGTTATCCATCAAATTCAACTGAAACTTTCTTTCCATTTTTTCCTGCTACTGATTTCATAACTGTTCTTATTGATTTTGCAAGTCTTCCTTGTTTACCTATTATTTTTCCAATGTCTTCTTTTGCAACCTTAACATTGAAAACTATTCTTTTTTCTTCGTCTGTTTCTTTTACTTCAACAGCTTCTTTGTTTTCTACAAGGTTTAATATGATTGTTTCTAAGATTTCTTTCATAAGCAACTTCCTTTCAATATTTTGCCCTATCTTAGTTAGTAATTTGATTTTTCCATATTATTTGTTTTTTCAAGTTATTTGTCTTTTCAAATTATTTGTCTTTTCAAATTATTTAATCTTTCCAAATTATTTGTCTTTTCAAATTATTCGTTTTTCAAATTATTTGATTTTTTCTACTAGAGATTTTACTGTGTCTGTTGGTTTTGCACCATTTTTTATCCATTTTTCTAGTTTTTCTTTATCTACTACTATTGTTGCAGGTTCAGTCATTGGGTTATATGTACCTATTTGGTCTATTATTTTTCCATCTCTTGGGCTTTTTGAATCAGCAACTACTATATGATAAAATGGAGCTTTTTTCTTTCCTTGTCTTTGTAATCTTATTTTTACCATTTAATTTCACCTCCTGAATTTGTTAGAAATACTTTTTTAATAGATTAAACTATTTTCATTTATATTGATTTTGAATTTTTGTATTTTGCTTTCTAATACTAAAATTCAAAAGTTAATAACTTATTATTTTACTTTACAATATTATTTAAATTTCATTACTTAATTTATTTTTCTAAACTTTAAGAATATCTTTATAATTCATTTCTTAAATTTATTTTTTTGAACTTTAAGAATATCTTCATAATTCATTTCTTAAATTTATTTTTTTGAACTTTAAGTATACTTTACTAAAAGTTACTATAAATTACTAAAATTTTAAATTTTTCAATGATGATTCATCTATGTTTTTCATTAAGTTTTTCATTCCACCTTTATTTTGTTTTAATTGTTTCATCATTTTTTGTGTCATTTCAAAAGATTTTATGAATTTGTTGACATCTTGTACTGTTGTTCCACTTCCTTTTGCTATTCTTAGCCTTCTGCTTCCATTAAGTAGTTTGACATTTCTTTTTTCTGCTTTTGTCATGGAACATATCATTGCTTCTATTTTTACAAATTCTTTATCATCTACTTTTAAGTCTTTTATTTTATTCATTCCTGGTATTAGTTTTAGAAGTGATGAAAATGAACCCATCTTTTTTACTTGCCTTAGTTGTGCTAAGTAGTCGTCTAAGTCTAGTTCTTTCTTTTTCATTTGCTTTTCTAAGGCTTCTGCTTGCTCTATGTCAAAGTTTTCTTCTGCTTTTTCTATTACTGATAAGATGTCTCCCATTCCTAAAATTCTGCTTGCCATTCTGTCTGGATGAAATACTTCTAAGTCGTTTAATTTTTCTCCTGTTGCTGCAAATTTTATTGGTTTTCCTGTTACTTTTTTTACAGATAATGCCGCACCACCACGTGTGTCACCATCTAGCTTTGTTAGTACTATTCCATCTATTCCGACTTCTTCATTAAATGTTTTTGCTACATTTACTGCGTCTTGACCTGTCATACTGTCTACTACAAGTAGAATCTCGTGTGGTTTTACTGATTGTTTTACATTTTTTAGCTCTTGCATTAGTGCTTCATCTATTTGAAGACGTCCTGCTGTGTCTAATATTATTACATCATTTAATTTTGATATTGCTACATTTATTGCTTGTTTTGCAATATGGACAACATCTTTTGATTGTTCATTACTAAATACTGGTATGTTAAGGCTTGCTCCAACTACTTGTAATTGCTTTATGGCTGCTGGTCTATATATATCACACGCTACAAGTAATGGCTTTTTTCCTTGCTTTCTAAAGAGGTTTGCAAGCTTTCCTGCTGTTGTTGTTTTTCCTGAACCTTGCAATCCTACAAGCATTATTATTGTTGGTGGGTTTGGAGTAAATTGTACTTTACTTTCTGTTCCTCCAAGTAATTCTACAAGCTCATCTTTTACTATTTTTACTACTTGTTGTCCTGGAGTTAGAGATTTAAGTACATCTTGCCCTAAGGCTTTTTCTTGAATTTCTGCTATGAAGTCTTTTACTATTTTGTAGTTTACGTCTGCTTCTAATAAAGCAAGCTTAACCTCTCTTAACATTTCTTTTAAATCAGATTCTGTAATTCTTGCTTTTCCTCTGATTTTTCTTGTTATTTCTTGTAATCTAGAAGATAATCCTTCAAAAGCCATAT
>CALXCJ010000057.1 GCA_944386775.1 uncultured Clostridia bacterium | reverse complement strand
TTGCCAATATCATCTAAAAAACCTAAAGAATATAAAAAACTAGAACAAGATTATCACAATAAAAAGATAACACTTGAAGAATGTGAAAAGAAAAAAGGGCAAATTACAGAAATAGTACAAATAGATAATATATATAGATTTAAAAATATGATTAGATGGGCTAATATTACAAGAATGAAAAAAGTTAGTATATTAAGAATGAATTTTAATGGTACTATTGGTAAGGTTGATGGAAAATATTTAAGTACAATAAATGAAAAAATAAGGACAGAATTTTTTGAATAAAACATTGACTTATGTCATAAAATATAGTATCATAGTATTAGAAAGTAATCAATAAGGATTGCTGTGGGAGGAACGAAAGTTCCAGTAAAATTGCTATGGGAGGCAACTAATTAGAAATAATTAGTTGCCAGTTTTCTTATTTTATGTTATATTGATTATAACAGTTGATGAATCAAATTATTTTTTGAGCAAAATATGGGAAGAATATATTGAGAATTCAGCAATTTTTTTCGCAAATAACCTCCCTAAACGCTCCAAAAATTACTCACACGGAATTCTAAATTATTTAAAATAAGTAATCATATAATTTTGTGGGACTAATTAATCATCAAAATTAAAATCCAAATACACATAATTATTCATATCATAAGCCAAATTATTTTCTATCATTTTATTTGCAATTTTACAACATCTAGAAATTCTTTCCCCATTAAACAAAGGATCAATATATCGAACTTTTGCTCCGTGATGCACATAATAAACATTCTTAGGTTCTTCTTTTGATATTTTTACTTTCTTAGCATTTTTCCAAATATTAAATATGTTATTATATCTAGAATTCTCTATAATACTAATTACATCACTTTCTTTTAATTCATATAAATCTTTTTTAGATATTTTGTTTTCATTACTTAACCTTTTTAAAATATCTGCTATTAACTGCATAGAATATCTAGTTCTATCTTCACGATATATAACAGATAATCTGCTTGTAACTTTTACAAAATTTCTTGCTATTTTTTTAGTCTTAAAACCTAGCTCTATTTCATTTTCTTCATTTGACTCAATCTCTATATCATCATATATTTCTTTAATGCTTTCCAAATCTAACAATCTATAAGTAAACAAAGCATTTGAAAGTGAATACTCTAATCTGTCAGCAGATAGTTTTGGAGTATCATTATCTGCAACTGGATATAGGTGATAATTGTCTACTTCTTCTATATTGATTTTATCTCTTTTTAATAGAGCTGTTATTTCTTTAGAATTTTTAATCATTTCTGTTGTTAAATCTTCTGTAGACTCTTGCATCATATAATCTCCATTTAAGAAATCTATGCAATGCTTAAATACTGGTGTGGCTATGTCATGGAATAAACCAGATAAAGTTTGTTTTTTATCATGTGTAAAATGCCAAACAATCAGAGCAACAGCCACAGAATGATCTAAACTTGAAAAGAAAAAATTGCTTTCAAATAAATCAGAATATATAGTACCACAGGTAACACTAATATATTGTTGTGACAATAATTCTTTTGTATCTATATATTCATTTAGCCATTCTGGAAAATTAGGTTCTAAAATTTTAAAATAATCTTTTATTTCTTTGCTAGCAATATTATCATAATATTCACTCATTTTTAGTATACAACTCCTTTTAATATATTTCATTATGCACTTCCAATTAATATAATATCGAATATTATATTAGTCAACTACCTTACTTTTGTCAATAATTTATAGTAAAAAAAGATAGTAGTAATTTAAAAAAGTGTAATGACAATTAATCAACAATCATTACACTTTTAAAAAATCAAAATAATCTTTATGAGTTACAAATTAAAGCTATCTAAAAAAATCATAAATATAAAAATTTTCTAAAAACCTTACATAATCAGTGGTTTTCTCTTCATAAACAACAATGCCATTATTATCTTTAACAATTAAAGTAATAATATCATTCTCATCTAATTTTGCCCAAAAGCTCAAATTAGGATCAGAAACAATATTTTTTTTAATAGTACTTTTAGAATTTTTTGCAAATTTGATCTTAGTAAATGAAGGTGATAAAATCCTTTTAATCACTCTCAAACTAGAATTTTGCATATAAATATATCTTTCATCAATAGTTTTATAAACTGAAATACACATACAAAATATACACACCAAAACTATAGGTATTAAAAAAAATAGTAATACATAATAATTGTATTTAACAAGTATAGAAACTAATAATATAGTTATTAGTCCGCTTATCATAAAGACAAGCATAGCTTGTGGTAAAGTAATTTTTTTATTAACCCGTTTTGTAAATGAAATGAGTTTAGGCATGATTTTTCCTCCTCTATAACTATTTTAAGTTTTATTATTTTTATAACTTTTTCACTCATAAAGAACTTTCTTACCATTGGTAAGTAATGCATAATATATTAACATGATTTTAAATATTTTTCAATAATAAAACAATTAAATAGTTCAAGTAAACAATTAGATAGTTCAAGTAAAATACATTACAATTACAAAAAAGTAAGAACAAGAACATAAAGAAGCATTATAGGTATGTAGAGAGAAAATATAGACTCAAAAGTAAGAAAGACTTACTCTAATACGCAAAAGCAAAATTCCTAAGTGATAAATATAATTATATTTATTAAGTATTTATCATCTAACAGTTTCAGTTCTTAACAATTCTTTAGTTTCATAATCATAATAATTAATATTCAAATGCCAATCAGGATTGCCATTAAATACTTGCAAATATATACCTGAGCCTATAAAAATAGTTCTAAATGGCATGAAATTTCTACTTGAATCATAATATAAAGAAAAATCAGTAAAATCATCATTCCATTGAATATCATAATTTTCATTAATATCTATTAATGAATCTTTGGTATCGTAAAGCACGTCAAAAGCATTTAATTTCAGATCTTGGATTATCTCTTTAAAGGTTTCAAATGTTGCAGTATTATCTTCATTTTTGTAAAGTTTTATAAAAGGAAACTCATCAGTTGCCATAACACTTTCATCAGTTTCATTAATATTGACAGTATCGCCATTGGCTAAATCCAAGAACATAGAATATGAAACTTTTTCTTTATTACATTCTTGTAATTCATCTGCTATTAAATATTCATTTATATCAGTGTGAACATATTGAAGTTGATTTGAGATTACTTCACCATTAAGAGCATTAAAAGTAAAAAATGCAGTACATTGATTAGTATTAAAATAACTAACACTAGGAGTAACTCTAAAAGTTTTATTTTCATTGTGAAGTAGTATAGCTCTATATAAGTTTGTATTGTATAAAAAATTTAAAAGTTCCTCATCAGATAGGTCTTGACCATTGGATTTTTTTAAGATTTTTTTCATATCATCATAATCTAAACTAGATATACTATTGAACAAATCAGTTACTATGTCAGACATATTTTCTTTTAATTTATTTACAGTATCTATTCTAGAGATTATAAGATTTGCAATAATAATTACTAGAACCAACAATATTAAAATTGTTAAAATTTTTTTCTTCATAATTGAAATCCCCCTTATTTAATATAATTTATATAGTATAAACTATTATGCTTAAGTTATAACTAAAAAACTAAAAAATGTCAAATTAAAGTCAAAAAATTAGTGTCAAATTAAATGTCAAAAAATTAGTTGCCAGTTTTCTAATTTTATGTTATATTGACTATAATAGTTGATTAATATAATAATCTTTTTAGGAAAATATAGAAAAAACATTTTCAAAATCAAGCAATTTTATGCACCAATAATATAAACTAGATAGGAGAATTTGACTATGAAAAATGAAAAATATAAAAAAGCAATAGCAAACCTAATAACAAAAACCAAAAATACAATAAAAAAGCACAAAGCCAAAATAAAAATAATAAGCATAATTTTATTAATTCTCATAATCCTATCAGCCATAATTGCAATCATAATATACAAAGAAAAAACCACGCAAAAATACGTTGAATATAATGGCGAAAACCTAAACGAAAGCAAATACCCAGGTTACAAAGAACTAATAGATAAACTAAAAGAAAATCACCCAAACTGGACATTTACTTTATTTTACACAAGACTAGACTTTAATGAAGTAATTGAAAATGAAGGTCATAAAGATGGCACACTTTTCCCACTGAATTTAATACCAGACTCCTCAGAATACCCAGAAGACTGGAAATGTGAAATAGACAAAGACAAAACATTTGACAATGGAACATGGCTATGTGCATCAGACAAAGCAATTAGGCACCAAATGGATCCAAGAAACTTACTAACAGAAGAAAATATATTCCAATTTAAACAGCTAAGCTATACAGAAGGTGCACACACAATAGACGGCATAAAAGAAATAACAAATGAAACATTTTTAGAAGGAGATAATATAGCAGAAAGTTTACTGCAAGCAGGAAAAACAGCAAACTTAGACCCATATTTTATAGCATCAAGGTTAATTCAAGAACAAGGAAGAAAAGGAACTGTTTTATCACAAGGATATGAATATGATGGAACAATAGTATTTAACCCATTTAATATAAAAGCAACAGGAAATTCCTCAGAAGAAATTTTGCAAAATGCAGCACAATATGCATATGAGCAAGGATGGGACACATTAGAAAAAGCATTAATTGGAGGAGTAGAATTTGTAAAAGAAGGGTATATAAATAATGGGCAAAATACATTATACTTACAAAAATTTGATGTAGTAAATCTAGACCAAAGTTTATACACACACCAATATATGCAAAACCTTTTAGCACCTATGTCTGAAGCAAATAATATGCTAAAAATTTATCAAGCATCAAACACAGTAGATGCACCATTAAACTTTATAATTCCACTATATGAAAATATGCCAGAAGAAATATCAGAAGAATAAACTCTAATCAGAAAAATAAACTCCAATCAGAAGAATAAACTTCCATCAGAAAAAATAAACTCCAATCAGATGGATAAACTTTCATCAGAAAAATAAACTCTCATCAGAAAAATCAAAAATTTTTCTATAAATATAAAAATAGAGAATATTTACCATTTTAATAGTAAAATATTCTCTATTTTTTAGTCCCTCCTATATAAAAGATTAATTATCTTCTATGAAATAAGGGCGCAATTCCTTTTTTAATTCAGAAAACAGAGACTTATCCTTAGAAAAAACATTATCTTCTGCAGCAATAATTGTCTCTTGTTCATAACGAGAGAGTTGACATTGAGAAATCTCAAATACCCCCATAAACTCTGGAGCACTTTTAGTACACCTATACCAAAAGTTGCCATTATCATTGCAAACAAAAAGGAATTTTGGCTTTTCAGAATTAGTATTTTCATTAACTGAAAAAACCATTCTTGATTTAGCATAAGATATATCTATATACCCGGCAGTATAACTAGATATATCCATCCACTCAGTAATTCTAGGTGGATTTTTGATAACTCCAAAAAAAGAATTATCAGACGGATTTTCCCGAATTAATAAATCAAAGCTTGGATGAAAGGGAATTTTCCGCAAAGACAATGGACGCACACGAAACTTAAATTGTTTTTCCATAAATACCTCCAATTGCAGAATTTTCTGCCGATGCTTTTATTACTCCTGCATCTAGGATAATATAAAAAGAATTATATCACAAAAATAGAACTTATGCAAATTTTATCCTGAAATTCTATATTTTAAGTTTTTTATAAAAAACAGTTGATATTTTTTATAAATTAATATAAAATCTAAAAAGACAAAAAGCAAGGGAGGAAACCAATGATAACTATTCAAGAAGTAAAAGAAAACAGTGAGATAGAAGCTCTAATAAAAGGAGCACAAAAACAACTAGATAATCTTGGCTACACAGAACATGGGCATAGGCACATATCAATTGTCTCAAAAAGAGCAGGAGACATATTAGAAAAACTAGGCTATCCAGAAAGAACTATAGAACTTGCAAAAATTGCAGGATATATGCATGACATAGGAAACTGTGTAAACAGAGTAGACCACGCACACAGTGGAGCAATATTAAGTTTTAACATCCTAAAAGATATGGGAATGCCTGTAGAAGAAAGAACAGAAATAATGATGGCAATAGGAAACCACGACGAAAAAACAGGAACTGCAATAAGTGACATATCAGCAGCACTCATACTAGCAGATAAATCAGATGTACACAGAGACAGAGTATCGAACACAAACCTATCAACATTTGATATTCACGACAGAGTAAACTATGCAGTAACAAACTCAAAACTAATAATGAACCCGCAAACCAAAACAATAACACTAGACTTAAGCATAGATACCAAAATATGTCCAGTACTAAACTACTTTGAAATATTTATGGACAGAACTATGATGAGCAAATATGCAGCAAAATTTTTGAATATATGGTTTGAATTAATAATAAATGGGACAAAATTATTATAGAAATAATGTAAAAAATAATAAAACAATATTAAAAATATTAATTTAAAAAAATAAAATAATAAAACAATATTAAAAATATTAATTTGAAAAAATAAAATAATAATATAATATTAAATTTAACTAATATAGAAAAATAGAATAATAAAAAATATTAAATATTAACAAAACAAAAAACAATATATTAAAGCAATAAAAAATCTAAAAAAGAACAATAATAGAGTAATAAAAAACAATAAAATACAAAAAATAAAAGCAAAATAATATAATTAAACTAAAAGAAAGGAATGTTAAAAAATGGAAGAAAAAAGCAAAGTAAAAAAGGAAGGAAAAAAATTACAAATTTTAGTATGCACACTAATAGCAATATTAATAGCACTTATTGCAATATTTGGTGTATATACCAAAAAACAAAACAGAATGGAAAACAACATAAAAGGTTATGACTATGCCATGGACCTAAAAGGAACAAGAATAGTAACACTTACACCATCTACAGAAACAGAGACAATAATAAAAGACCAATCTGGAAATGAAGTAGAAGATGCAGAAAATCTAACTGACGAAGAGCTTACAGAAAAAGGATACACCAAAGAAGAAAAAAGCAAAAACAGTGAAGATGTATTAACACAAGACAATTACACAAAAACAAAAGAAATAATAGAAAAAAGGTTGAAAGGTTTAAATGTAGAGAACTACATAATAAACGTAAATAATCAAACAGGAGAAATAACAATAGAACTACCAGAAAATGACCAGACAGACAACATAGTAAACAATATAGCAACAACAGGAAAATTTGAAATAGTAGACTCAGAAACAAAAGAGCTACTAATGGACAACAATGACATAAAATCATCACAAGTAATGTATGGCTCAACATCTACAGGAACAGCAGTATATCTAGACATAAAATTTAACAAAAGTGGAACAGAAAAATTTGAAAACATCACAGAAACATATGTAAACAATGTATCAGAAAACACTAATGCAACTGACACGGATGCAGAAAACCAAACAAATACAACAAATGAAGCAAACCAAACAGACACAGAAAATGAAACAAACCAAACAGAAAACGAAACATCAGACACAAATAGCACAGAAGAAAATCAAACATCAGAAGAAGAAACAGCAAAACAAATAACAATGTCAATAGATGATGAAGAAATGATGACAACATACTTTGAAGAAGTAATAAAAAATGGTGATATGCCACTTACAATAGGAAGTGCAACAAAGGATCAAAAAACATTAAATGAATATATACAAAATGCATCAAATATAGCAGTAGTACTAGACAATGGAAAATTACCAATAGAATACAATGTAACTAGAAATGAATATGTATTATCAGACATAACAAGAGACGAATTACAATATGTAAAATATGGAATAATAATTGCAGTTGCAATTTGCCTACTAATTTTAATCTTTAAATACAAAACAAACGGATTCTTAGCAAGTTTAGGATATATAATCTTATCTGCAATATATGCACTAATAATACGTTATACAAATGTAATGATTTCAATAGAAGGAATATTTGGAATAGCATTAACACTAATTATAAACTATATATTTATATACAAATTACTAGCAAAAATCAAAGAATACAATAAAGACGAAAAATTAAAAGGAACAGTATTAAAAAAAGCAATAAAAGAAAACTATAAAGAAATATTCTTAAAAATAATACCAATTTGTATAATGTCAATAGTATTTTGCTTTGTAAGCTGGGTACCAATTAGTAGTTTCGGAATGACAACATTCTGGGGAATATTATTAATTGCAATAATTAACATTTTGGTAACAAACAATCTATTAAAATTAAAAAATAAATAGGAGGAGCTAAAGCAAATGAAATCAAAAAAGAAACTTATAATATATATATTAATAGTAGCAATAATTATTGCTGGAATAGCAGTAACAATTATATCTGGATTTAACTTTGACCTAAAATATCAAGATGCAAAAAGAATAGAACTAGGAATAGGAAAGCAGGTAAACGAAGACGAAATAAGGCAAATTGCAAAAGAAGTCCTAGGAGAAAATACACCAATAGTTTTGCAAAAAATAGAAGTATTTGAAGATGCTGTAAGTATAATGGCAAAAGATATAACAGAAGAACAAAGAGACAATATAGTAAGCAAAGTAAATGAAAAATATGGAATAGAACTAACAACAGACGATGTACCAATTATAACAGTAGCACACACAAGAGGAAGAGACATAATAAAACCATATGTAATACCATTTTCAACTGCAACATTAATAATACTTGTATATATGATGATAAGATACTATAAACAAGGTAGCTTAAAAGTATTAGCTAAAACTTTAGGATTTGTAGTATTAATGCAAGCCGTACTATTTAGTATAATGGCAATTACAAGAATACCAATAGGAAGATTAACAATACCTTTAGTATTAACAGTATATATCTTAACACTAATAGGATGCACATCACATTTTGAAAAAAGCCTAAAAAATGCAGAAGTTGTAAAAAATGAAGAATAAAAAAATTTCAAAATTTTCAAAAAATACTTGCATTTTCTAAAAAAAGTGGGTATAATAGTAATGTAGACAAACGGCAAGAAGAGTGGGAGCAAATCCCACTCTTTACTTATGCAAAATTAAGGAGGTATATTTTGGCAAATATAGAAGAAAAAGTAGAAAACTTAGTAAAACCTATAATAGAAAACATAGGCTATGAGCTATATGATGTAGAATATGCAAAAGAAGGAAAAGACTATTACTTAAGAATATTCATAGACAAAAAAGATGGAATAGACTTAAACGACTGCGAAAAAGTAAGTAATGAAATAAATGAAATCTTAGACAAAGCAGACTATATAAAAGAACAATACTACTTAGAAGTATCATCACCAGGAATAGAAAGAATAATTAGAAAAGATGCACAACTAGAAAAAAATATAGGAGTAGAAATTCAAGTAAAACTATTCAAAAAAGATGAGCAAGGCAAAAAAGAATACACAGGAACACTAAAAAGCTATAACAAAGATGAAATAACAATAAACTTAAATGACAATAAAGAAATAAAATTACAAAGGAAAAATATATCTCAAATAAAAACAGTATATAAATGGAATTAAAGGAGGAATAAAAAATGAAAGCTATAGACAATAAAGAACTAATATTAGCTTTAGAAGAATTAGAAAAAGAAAAAGGAATAAAAAAAGAATATATACTAGACTCAATAGAAACAGCACTAGTAACAGCATACAAAAGAAACTTTGACTCACTAGAAAATGTAAAAGTAGATATAGATAGGAGTACTGGAGCAACACATGTATATGCAATAAAAGAAGTAATGGAAGTTGCAAAAGACCCAGCATTAGAAATAAGCCTAGAAGATGCACATAAAATAAACAAAAGCCTAAAATTAGGAGACCAAGTAGAAGTTGAAATAGTACCAAAAGATTTTGGAAGAATAGCAGCACAAACAGCAAAACAAGTAATAATTCAAAAACTAAGAGAAGTAGAAAGAGACATAGTATTCAATGAATTTAATGACAGAAAAGGAGAAATAGTCTCAGGAATAATTCAAAAAGCAGATCGAAACATAGTAGTAATGGACCTAGGAAAGCTAGAAGGAGTAATGCCACATAAAGAACAAATACCAACAGAACATTACAAAGTAAACCAAAAAATAAAAGGATATGTACTAGAAGTAGAAAGAGGACAAAAAGGAGCACCACAAGTAATAGTATCAAGAAGTCACCCAGACTTTGTAAGAAAACTTCTAGAATTTGAAATACCAGAAATATATGAAGGTGTAATAGAAATAAAAAGTGTATCAAGAGATGCAGGATATAGAAGCAAAGTTGCAGTATATTCACCAGATCCAAATATAGACCCAGTAGGTTCTTGTGTTGGACAAAAAGGTGTTAGAATTCAAAA
>CALXCJ010000056.1 GCA_944386775.1 uncultured Clostridia bacterium | reverse complement strand
ACTTGCAAAATGGATGGCAAAAAGATATTTTTGTAATGTATCAGACTGCATAAAACTAATGCAAACACCAGGAACAAAATCCAAAAACAAAGAAAAAAGAATACAAGAAAAAACAATAAATGTAATAAATTTAAAAAAATCACCAGAAGAAATAGATTTTAGCATAGAAACAAAACAAATAAAATCAGAAAAGCAAATAAAAATACTAAACTTTGTAAAAGAAAATCAAGGTCTAACCATACCAGAGCTAGAAATGTTTTTAGAAACTTCAAGAGCAACAATAAATACATTAATAAAAAAAGGATATCTAGAAATAGAAGAAAAGCAAATACAAAGAGACCCCTTAGCAAATAAAAAAGTAGAAAAAACTAAAAAACTAAACTTAACCGATGAGCAACAAAGAGCATTTGACAAAATAGAAAATGCAATAGACGAAAACAGATACGAAGAATTTTTACTATATGGAGTAACAGGTTCAGGAAAAACAGAAATATATTTGCAACTAATAGAAAAAGTACTAAATGAAGAAAAACAAACAATACTCCTTGACCCAGAAATATCACTAACACCACAAATGCTAGAAAGATTTATAGCAAGATTTGGCAAAGAAAAAATAGGAGTACTGCACAGTAAGCTATCACTAGGAGAAAGGTTTGACGAATGGAACAAAATAAAACAAGGAAAAGCAAAAATAATAATAGGAGCAAGGTCAGCAATATTTGCACCAGTAGATAATTTAGGAATAATAATAATAGACGAAGAACACGACTCCTCATATAAATCAGAATCAAACCCAAAATACAATGCAAAAGAAGTAGCAAAAAAAATAGCAAAAGAAAAAAATATCCCATTACTACTAGGAAGTGCAACACCAGACATTAACACATATTACAAAGCAAAACAAGGAAAAATAACTCTGCTTTTGCTTTCCAAAAGAGCAAATAACTCAAGCCTTCCAAAAGTAGAAATAATAGATTTAAAACAAGAACTTGCAAATGGAAACCACTCAATGCTAAGCCAAGAGCTATACACATCAATAGAAGAAAACCTAAAAAATAAACTCCAAACAATTCTTTTTTTAAACAGAAGAGGATTTTCCACATTTATAATGTGCAGAGAATGTGGCTATACAGTAAAATGCAAAAACTGCAATATAAGTTTAACATATCATAGCTATGAAAATAAGTTAAAATGCCACTACTGTGGATATGAAGAAAATGTTGTAACAGTTTGTCCAGAATGTGGAAGCAAAAAAATAAGATATTTTGGAACAGGAACCCAAAAACTAGAACTAGAAATAAAAAAGCAATTCCCAATGGCAAAAACAATAAGAATGGATGTAGACACAGTAACAAAGAAAAACTCATATGAAGAAATACTTGGAAAATTCAAAAACGAAAATATAGATATACTAATTGGAACACAAATGGTAGTAAAAGGACACCATTTTCCAAAAGTCACTCTAGTTGGGGTAATAGCAGCAGACAGCTCACTTAATATAGATGACTATAGAGCAAATGAAAGAACCTTCCAAATCTTAACACAAGTTGCAGGAAGAGCAGGAAGAGAAAACTTACCGGGAAAAGTAATAATTCAAAGTTACAACCCAGAAAACTTTAGCATACAAACAGCACAAAAACAAAACTATGAAGATTTTTACCAAACAGAAATAACACTTAGAAAACAGTTGAAATATCCTCCATTTTGCGATATAATATTAATTGGATTTAATAGTAGCAATGAAAGTGAAATCAAAAAAATTTCACAAGAAATGTACCAGAAGCTCACAAAAAAACTTGAAAATTATAGTAATATAAATATCTTCAAACCAATGCCATCACCAATAGATAAAATTCAAAATAGATTTAGATGGAGAATTATAATAAAATGCAAAATGACAGAAGAAATAAATACTATATTAAACCAAGAGTTACAAGAAATATACAATAAACCTAACAAAGATACAAGAATTACAATTGATATAAATCCAAACAATATGATGTAAAAAATAAAGGAAAATAACTAAATAGACCAAAATATATAAATTAAAATAAAAAATTAAGAATAAATCAATTAAAGAAAAAAACATAAAAAATAAATAAATCCAAACAATAAATAAAAAAATGCATAAATCTAATAATATTATATACCTAAAAAATAAATTTCTAAATCAAAACAAAAAAGTTACAATATAGAAAAAATGAAATGAATAAATAAAACAAAAAGAAAGGGAGGATAAAAATGGCAATAAGAAATCTAAGGTATGAAGGCGACGAAATACTAAAGAAAAAATCAAGAGAAGTAGAAGTAATAGATGAAAAAATACAAACACTAATAGACGACATGATAGAAACAATGCACAAATACAATGGTGTAGGGTTAGCCGCAGTTCAAGTAGGAGTACTAAAAAGAGTAGTAGTAATAGACCTATATGATGACAAAGGACCAATAGTACTAATAAACCCTGTAATAATAAAAGAAAAAGGAGAGCAAGAAGTAGAAGAAGGATGCCTAAGTTTTCCAAACCAATTTGCAAAAATAAAAAGACCAGCTGAGGTAGTCGCAGAATACACAGCAAGAGATGGCAAAAGAATGAGAGTAAAAGCAAAAGAATTGTTAGCGCAAGCAATAAGCCACGAACTAGACCACTTAGAAGGAGAGCTTTTCATAGATAAAATAATACCTGGAACACTAGAATATATAGAACAAGAGAATAATTAAATAAAATAAGAAGCATACTTAATCTATAATTATAAAAATTAAATCTTAACATATTAAGTTAAGTTATAGTTTTAATAAAAAGTACATAGCAGAAAATAGAAATAAAGATTACGTAATAGAAAATAAAAATAATATAATATAAAACAAAAAATAAAAAGAACATAATAAAAATAAAATGCAAAAACTAAAAATAATTTTAAAACAAGAGGAGGCAAGTCAAATGAACATAGTATTTATGGGGACCCCAGACTTTGCTGAAGAAAGTTTAAAGGCAATATACCAAGCAGGACATAAAATTTTAGCAGTAGTAACAAACCCAGACAAACCAAAAGGCAGAGGAATGAAAAATGCATCATCACCTGTAAAAATATTTGCAGAAGAAAAAAACATACCAATATTTCAGCCTCAAAAAGTAAGAAACAACACAGAATTTATAGAAGAAATAAAAAAATTAAAGCCAGACGCAATATGTGTAGTAGCATATGGAAAAATCCTACCAAAAGAAATCCTAGAAATACCAAAAAACGGCTGTATAAATGTCCATGCATCACTACTTCCAAAATACAGAGGAGCAGCACCAATTCAATGGGCAATAATAAATGGAGAAAAGCAAACAGGAATAACAACCATGTATATGGACGAAGGAATGGACACAGGAGATATGATATTAACTAAAAAAGTACAAATAGGAGAAGATGAAACAACAGGAGAGCTTTGGGACAGGCTAAAAATCATAGGAGGAAACTTACTTGTAGAAACTTTAGAAAAAATACAAAAAAAAGTCGCCCCAAGAACAAAACAAGGAAAAGATTACACCCTAGCCCCAATGCTAGACAAAAAAATAGCCCAAATAAACTGGCAAAAGCAAAATGCAAAACAAATAAAAGACTTAGTTCGAGGCCTAAACCCAATAATTGGAGCATACACATTCTATGAAAACAAAAAAATAAAATTCTGGAAAGTAGATATAGTTACAAACTTGCAAGAAGAAAAGGAAAAAGAAAAACTAGAAAATATAGATAAAAAAGAAATAGGAGAAATATTAATTGCAAAACCAAAAGTAGGGTTATATATAAAAGCCAAAGAAGGAATACTAAAAGTACTTGAAATCCAAGGAGAAAATTCAAAAAGAATGAATATAAAAGATTATTTGCTTGGAAATAAAATAGAAGAAGGAAAAATTTTAGGTAACTAGGCATAAAATGGTCAATGATGACCTGGTCACAATTAACCAAAAATGGTTAATTGTGACCAGGTCATTATTGACAAAATTTAATTTACTTAATCGTAAAACATTTAGAGGATTAGCAAAAGAAAAGATTAGGAAAGTTTTAAGGTGTTCCTAGTCTTTTTTTTGTTTATCGTGACAAAACATATTTTGCAATTGCAAAATTATATTAGTACATATTTTTATTATATGTCAAATTTTTTAAAAAATTCGATTGACATCATCATATTATTCAAAATAAGATAATAAAACCTCTTAATAAAATTTAAATCACTTCTTAAAGTTCATTAAAATTCCCTGAATTTTTCATAAAAATAGTTGTAAAATTCAAGAAAAATTGATATACTTATAACATAATTTAAGAATATCAAATTTTTAAGTAACCCATAGTTACAAAAAGGAGGTAAAAATGGAAGAAGAAAACCACAACCAAGAAGGTTTAATTGAAAATGAAAATGCAGGGGAAATAAAAGAAAATGAAGGAATAGAAATATCATCAGACGTAATTGCAGTAATCGCAGGAGTTGCAGTATCAGAAGTACAAGGAGTATCTGCAATGGCAGGAGGATTTGCAGGAGGAATAACAGAAGTATTAAGCGGAAAGAAAAACCTAGCAAAAGGAATCAAAGTAGAAAAAGACGAAGAAAAAGTTAAAATTGACGTAAACATCATTGTAGAATATGGTTCAAGAATACCAGACGTAGCATTTGAAATACAAAACAGAGTAAAAAAATCAGTAGAAAATATGACAGGTCTAAAAGTAGAAGAAGTAAATGTACATGTACAAGGTGTAAACACAGATATAGTAAAACAAGAAGAATCAGAAGAAGAAAAAAACGAAGAAAATAACAATGAAAACATTGGGCAATAAATATAAAATGTAAAAAAGTGAGAATATAAAAAGATAAAAAGTAAAAAAGTAATAATATAAAAAGTAATAATATAAAAAGTAAAAAAGATAAAAAGTAAAAAAGATAAAAAGTAAAAAAAGATAAAAGGAACAAAAGATAAAAAGAGTAAAAGGTAAAAAGAATAAAAAATAAAAAATAAAAAAAGATTAAAATCATAAAAAATATTAAAAACATAAAAATTATAAAAACAAAAAAGGAAGAACCTTTGAAAGGAGAAAAAAATGAAAATTATAGAAAAAATCACATTAATTCTTTATTCAAATATAATATTAATATTAGCAATTATATTATGTCTAATGATATTTGGTTGGTTAGACATAGAAGCAGTAGGAAACATAGTAGAAAAAGGACTAACACAAGACCCAGCATCAAAAATAATACTTGGAATAAGTATAGTATTTATATTACTATCAATAAGATGCATATTCTTTGACCCAACATCAAAACAAGAGCTAAAGGACAAGCAAGGAGTCTTACTAGAAAACGAAAACGGAAAATTAATGATATCAAAAGAAACAATAGAAACACTAGTAGACTCAGTAGTAAAAGGATTTGAAAATGCAGAAGAAATATCAACAAAAGTAGAACTAGACAAAGAAAATAATGTAAAAATATTTGTAAACTTAACAGTAAACTCAAATGCAGTAATAAAAGACTTATCAGCAAACCTACAAGACAGAATAAAAGAAAAAGTCAAAAAATCAACAGATCTAGAAGTAAAAGAAGTAAATATATCAGTAAAAAAAGTTGCACCAGCACAAAAAGTAGAAGAAGCATAAAAATAAAATCACAACAAAAGAAAAACTTGAACTTTCTCAAGATAATAGATTGAATAATATAAAAAGAAAGGGAAAATAGTTTGAAAGAAATACTTTTATAACTATATGTGCCTTTTAGCGAGCAAGAAAGGAATGAAATTTGTTATGGAAGATTTAAAAAAAATATTAGGAAAATACTGTGGTGCCATAATAGGAATAATTATTGCAATAATAATTCTTGCAACAAGATTATATGATGTAATAATAGGAATCCTAGTAATACTTGCAGGAGCATTTATAGGAAACTATGTTCAAGCAAACAAAGATGATGTAAAAACAAAACTAAAAAATTGGATAGACAAAATGTAAAAACAAAACTAAAAAATTGGATAGACACAATGTAAAAACAAAACTAAAAAATTGGATAGGCAAAATGAAAAAAATAAAATAAAAAAAGAACAGACAAAATGAAAAAACAAAAAAGAAGGGGAACGAAAATGAACAGATCAGCCATGAGAGAACAAGCATTCAAAATAATATACAGTCTAGAAATACAAAAAACACCAAACAAAATAGAACAAGTAGAACTATATTTTGAAAGCAACAATATAAAAAATGAAGAAGCAAAAAACTATATAATAGACGCAGTACAAGGAATAGAAAAAAACAAAGAAGAAATAGATAAAAAAATAGAAGCAAACCTAAAAGAAAACTGGAAATTCGAAAGAATATCCAAAATAGACCTATGCCTACTAAGACTTGCAATATATGAAATAAAATACAAAGAAATACCATACAAAGTAGCAATAAACGAAGCAGTAGAACTTGCAAAAAAATACGGAGAAGACACATCAAAAAACTTTGTAAACGGAATACTAGCAAGCATAGTAAAAGAATAAAAAATATCGCATTTGTGGACAGCCCACAAATGCGATAAAAAAGGAAAAACAAATGTCTCAAAAGGACAAAATGTAAAATGTCCCAGAGGTAACCATCCCACAAAAAGGCAAAAAGGAAGAAATTAGCAAAATGTCCCATTCTGGGGACAGTACAAAATGAGACAAAAAAGAGAGGAATAGAATGAATTACGAAAGTCTAGCAATATCAGTAACTGAATTAAACAAATATATTAAAGATAAAATTGCAAGTGATGAGGCTTTAGCAAATATCATTGTTAAAGGAGAAATTTCTAATTTTAAAAATCACTATACAGGTCACATGTATTTTACATTAAAAGATGAAAATTCTTTAATAAAATGTATAATGTTTAAAACATATGCCCAAAGGCTAAATTTTATGCCAAAAGATGGTATGAAAGTTTTTGCTTTTGGAGGAGTATCTGTTTTTGAAAGAGATGGTGTATACCAAATATATGTAAAAGCCATGCAAGAAGATGGAGTAGGGGCTCTATATAAGCAATATGAAAAACTAAAGCAAGATTTAGAAAAGCAAGGTTTATTTGACCAAAGCCATAAAAAGAAAATCCCGCAAATGCCAAAAATAATAGGTGTATTAACATCTAAAACAGGTTCAGTTATAAGAGACATAATAAATGTTAGCACGAGAAGAAATCCTAATGTATACATTAGGCTACTACCAGTACCAGTACAAGGTGAAGATGCAGCTCCTAAAATTGCTAAAGGTATACAAATAATGAACGAAAAAAAATTAGCTGATGTAATAATTTTAGCAAGAGGAGGAGGGTCTTTAGAAGACTTATGGCCATTTAATGAAGAAGTAGTAGCACATGCTATATATAATTCTGAGTTACCAGTAATATCTGCTGTAGGCCATGAAACCGATTTTACAATAGCAGATTTTGTATCAGATCTAAGAGCACCAACACCATCAGCAGCAGCAGAACTTGCAGTACCAGATATATATGAAATAAAGCAAAAAATAAATACATACCAAAATAGACTAAAAGTGCTGTTAAGCAAAAAATTAGAAATAATGAAATTAAGATATGAAAAAGCAAAATCTAGCAAAATATTTAAAGAGCCAGAAAAACTTTTTTATGATGACTATATAAAATTAGACAATATAATAAAAAACATGCAAAATCTAATAGAAACAAAACAGCAAAAAGAAAAAACAAAATACATAGAACTAGTCTCTAAATTAGATGCACTAAGCCCACTTAAAACCTTAACAAGAGGATATTCAATAATTGAATCAAACAATAAAATTATAAAGAGCATAAAAGAACTAGAAAAAGACCAAGAAATAGAAATAAAATTAATAGACGGGAAGAAAAATGCGAAAATTATATAGATTTAATAAAATAAAAAAATTATTTATTAAAACTAAACTAAAACAAAAATTTTTTTATTAGAAACATAAAATTAAAAAAAATAATTAAATAAAAAAACAAAA
Source organism: uncultured Clostridia bacterium (assembly GCA_944386775.1). Taxonomy (GTDB): domain Bacteria; phylum Bacillota; class Clostridia; order TANB77; family CAG-508; genus CAG-269. The sequence continues at coordinate 2,472 of CALXCJ010000056.1, read as the reverse complement.
TAAAAAAAAAAATAAGCATAATTTATAAAGTAAATTAATTTTGCAAACTAAAAAATAAGTATAATATATAAAGTAAATTAATTTTGAAAACAAAAAAACTAGCACAAAAAGAGAAAATAAAAAAGAAAGGACAAAAGAATATGGATAAAAAATCAAAAATCACAATAGGTGTACTAATTGCATTAATAATAATTATTGTAATAATAGTATGCTATAGAGTGCTTGTAATAATCCCAAACGAAAGCACAATAAACACATATAGCGAGCAAGACACAAACAATATTAATTCTAGTATGCAAGAAAACATAAGTGAAAATCAATCTGTAGAAAATCAAGTAACAGAAAATCAAACTGAAAATGAAACAACTCAAAACACAAGCACAAATACACAAAATCAGTCAAATACTCAAAATCAAGTAACAGGAAAAGAAGAACAAGAAAGTAATCAAGAAAACACTGGAATAAATAAAGAACAAAGAGCAATAGAACTTGCAAAAAAAGCTTGGGGAGAAAACAGTGATGCATACACATTTTCTATAGACTATATAGAAGGAAATATCTACCATGTACAAGTTATATCAAATGCACAAACAATAGGATATTTTGATGTAAATATGGAAACAGAACAAGTTACAGAAGTAAATTAGCAAAAAAGAAAATAAGCAAAATTTAAGAGTTAAAAATATATTGTAAAAATAGTACAATATATAATTTAAAGCAGAAACTCTAAATATTATACAAGGAGGATAATACGAAAGTATTAAAATAAATATGAAAAAAGTAAATAGTTTTGAAGAAAATATGGAAAAATTAGAACAAATAGTAACAGAATTAGAAAAGGGAGACCTAAATTTAGACGATTCAGTAAAAAAATTTGAAGAAGGAATAAAAGTCTCAAAAGAATGTAACAAAATGCTAGAAGAAGCAGAAAAAAAGATCACAATATTAATAAATGACGAAAACGGAATAAAAGAAGAAGACTTTAATAGCGAAGAAAATTAACTAAAATAAAAAGATACTAAAACTAAAAGTAGAGAAAATAAAAAGGAGAAGTTAAGAATGGAAAATAATTTTTTAACATTCATTCAAAATAAATACATAATTATTCCATTTCTATTATGGTTTGGAATACAAACATTTAAATTAATATATGACTTAGTAACAACAAAAAAATTTAATTTTAAAAGAATAATGGGAGCAGGAGGAATGCCAAGCTCTCATTCTGCTGTAGTATGTGGCCTTGCAACATTAATAGGAAAAGACGAAGGAGTAGGCTCACCAATATTTGCATTATCACTTATACTTGCATTTGTAGTAATGTATGATGCAGCAGGAGTAAGAAGAGCAGCAGGAAAACAAGCAAAATTATTAAACAAAATAGTAGAAACAAAAGGTCTAACAGGTGTAGAAGTATCTGAAAGACTAGTAGAAGTATTAGGGCATACACCTTTGCAAGTAATTGTAGGAGCAGCAATAGGAATAATAGCCGGATTAATATTTTAAAACAAAAAGGTTTGACATAAACAAATTACCAGAAAATATATTTTAAGTAGATTTAAAAGTAATAGTAAACTTACAAAAGTTTTCAAAAGATAGGAAAGTTATTGTGAAAAACAAGAAATACAGATTGTAAAAAAACAAAAGGTGTAGATTATAAAAAACAAGAAGTACAAATTGTAAAAAACAAGAGGTGTAGATTATAAAAAACAAGAAGTACAAATTGTAAAAAACAAAAGGTGTAGATTATAAAAAACAAGAAGTACAAATTGTAAAAAAGAAAAGGTGTAGATTATAAAAAAACAAGAAGTACAAATTGTAAAAAACAAAAGGTGTAGATTATAAAAAACAAGAAGTACAAATTGTAAAATAACAAAAGGTATAGTTTGAAAGAAATCCTTTCATATCTATGTGTGCCTTTAAAGTAAATCGAGGAAGGAATGAAAGTTAATATGACAGACATAGAAATAGCACGAAACACAAAATTAGAAAAAATAACAGAAATAGCCAAAAAAATAGAGCTAACAGAAGATGACATAGAGCAATTCGGAAAATATAAAGCCAAAATATCTGAAAACGTAATAAAAAAATTAGAAAACAAAAAGAACGGAAAATTAATACTAGTAACAGCAATAAGCCCAACACCACTAGGAGAAGGAAAAACAACAATGTCAATTGCAATAGCAGATGGTCTAAGAAAAATAGGTAAAAAATCAATACTAGCCCTAAGAGAACCATCACTTGGCCCAGTATTTGGCATCAAAGGAGGAGCAACAGGAGGAGGAAGAGCGCAAGTTGCACCAATGGAAGAAATAAACCTACACTTTACAGGTGACATGCATAGCATAACATCAGCAAACAATTTACTTTCAAGTTTAATAGATAACCATATATACTTCGGAAATAGCTTAGGAATAGAAAAAGTAACCTGGAAAAGATGTGTAGATTTAAATGACAGACAACTAAGAGAAGTAG
>CALXCJ010000055.1 GCA_944386775.1 uncultured Clostridia bacterium | reverse complement strand
GCATTTTGCAATATTCCGTTATCTCCTGTTAGGGTCGCAATTGTTACCCCAGATAGGATTAGCAAGACTATGATTGTAATTACTAAAGCTATTAATGTTATTCCCCTTGGTTTCATTTTCTTTACATTAATTAGGTTTTCATTTTTTTTCTTCAATTTTTTCTTTTCTTTTAACATTTGTTTACTTCCTTTCCATTTTTGACTTTTCCTTTTATAAAATATTATGCCATATACTTTTTTGTCTATAACATTCTATCATTTTAAATAGAATTTATTTTGAATATTGCTATTGTTGTTGGACATAATTTTTTATAATTAAGTTAAAAACTTAATTAAATTTTTATACATATAAAAATTGCTGAAATAATCGGCATTTCTATAAATTGACTTGTTTAAATTTTATTTTTTTATTTTAGTTTTTCTATTTTACGTATATTGACTTTTTCTATTGAAAATGCTATAGATTAATAAATATTTAAAATATCATTAATTTTTTAACTTAATTATATCTTTTATCATACATTCTTTTACACATATATAGCATAGCCTACATAATTTTCAAATTTTATTTTATAAATAACTATCTCTTATTTTATATGTATTATTAGTACTTTTTTCTGATTTATTCTCCTATTATTTAATAATTGTTTATAATTTTTTTACTTTAAACTTTCTCCTTTTTTCTTATAGATATTAAAATTTTATTTTTTACAAATCATGAAGATTTGCTTAAAATAACAAAAAATTATTGTTTTTTCTGCGATTTCACTTAAGTATATTGCAGACTTATTATATTGTATGATATACTTACCATAAAGAAATTAATTTCCAAAGGAGGGCACAATATGAGCAAAGTTTTAGGTATTATCGCAGAATACAATCCATTTCATAATGGTCACTTATATCACCTGCAAAAAGCAAAAAAAGACACTTCGTCAAACTATTCTATTGCGATTATGAGTGGAAACTTTACCCAGCGCCGGTAGTACTTCTATTATAGACAAATGGTCAAAAGCACAAATGGCAATAAAATGTGGTTTTGATTTAGTAGTTGAACTTCCTACAATATATGCTATTTCAAGTGCTGAAAATTTTGCAGATGGTGCTGTTAAAATTTTAGATTCTATGAAAGTTGTAGATTACCTTTCTTTTGGAACTGAAACCCAAAACTTTAAGGCACTAGATATAATTTCTACTATTCTTTGTGATGAACCAAGAGAATATAAAAACATACTTCAACATGAATTAAAAAAAGGACTTTCATACCCAAAAGCAAGACAAAATGCATTAATGATGTATTTACACGACATTACAAATTATACCAACATTTTATCATCTCCTAACAATATTTTAGGAATTGAATATATGAAAGCATTAAAAAAACATACTAGCAATATTGTACCAGTACCTATAGAAAGGTTTGAGGCAGAATATCATAGTAATAAAGTTAATGGAAATATAGCAAGTAGTACTGCTATTAGAAATATAATAAAAAATGACAATTTACCAATACTTAGGAAATTGCTTCCTGATGAAAGTTTTTCTATTTTAATTGATAATTTAAAAACAGGGCATATTGTTCCAGATATTACAGCATTCGAAAAACTTATAATTTATAACTTAAGAAAAATGCCTTTATCAGAAATACAAAATCTACCTGATGTTTCAGAAGGGCTTGAACATTCTATAAAACAAACTGCTAATTCTTGTAATAGTATACTCGAATTTTTAAATATTATAAAAAGTAAAAGATATACAAATACAAGGCTTCAAAGAATCCTGCTATATAGCCTTTTAAATATTACTAAAAAAGATATGGATATATCAAAAAAAATTACTCCATATATTAGAGTTTTGGGATTTAATAATAAAGGAAAATATTTAATCTCTGAGATTGCAAAGGCAAACCCAAAGCTTGATATTATAACTTCTGTAAAAAAATATATTGATACTTCAAATAATAAAAATAATAAAATTTTACTTGAAAAAGACATTTGGGCAACTAATGTTTATACAATAGGTTATGAAGATGATTCTTGGAGTAATTTGGATTATACTCATAAAATTGTGATTGATGATGGTTAACTGGTCCAGTATGACCTGGTCACGGTTAACCAAAATTGGTAAATTTTAACCTGGTCACAGTTAACCAAAATTGGTCGATGATGACCTGGTCACGATTAGCCAAAAATGGTCAATTATGACCTGCTCACAGTTAACCAAAATTGGTCAATTTTAACCCGCTTACAATTAAATTAAAATATTTTTTGTAAGCGGGTTATTTTTTTATTTCATTATTATTGTGCAAATATTGGATATCCACCATTTTTAGTGTTGTCTATTTTCCAATTTTTTAAGTCTGGATCTGTATTTGCATTATTGTTTAATTTTTCAACAAATTCGTTTGATTTTAATTGTTCTTCTGTCATTTCTTCTGTTATAGCTAATTCGTTATGGTATCCACTTCCCTTTTCGTTTGTTCCTGTTTGCCAATATGCATTTTCTAGTGTTGATGAATCTGTACAATCTCCTACTATAGCTCCATTAGAAGAATCTTGTGCACTTGTTACTCCTGTGCTGTATACATTAGTTATCTTTGAGCCTTCTGATGTTTGTCCTGCTATTCCTCCTGCTAAATATTCAGTTGCTGTTACATTTCCTGTATTGAAACAGTTTTTTATAATTGAATTGTTTGTGCCTGCTATTCCTCCTGCATAAGTGGTTCCTGTTACACTAGAGTTTATGTTACCACAGTTTATTATTGTTCCTTTATTATTTCCTGCTATACATCCTGCTCTACTGCCTGTAGAAATAAATGTTGAATTTTCTACATTTAAATTTTTTACTACTCCTTCTGTTTCTATTCCGTAAAAGATTCCTGCCCTTTTTGTAGTGTTCATATTTATATTACTAATTGTGTATCCATTACCATCAAATATTCCTGCAAAAGATACTGAAAGCGCTTCTACATTGCTATATCCAGACATATCTATATCATTTGTTAGTTCTACTTTTTCTCCTTCATAATTTCTTGCAGATTCTAAAAAGTTCATAAATTGCTCTGGTGTAGAAATTTTGGTTGTTACTTTTACATCTATTCCTCCTTGAAATTCTACTAACATAGATGCATGATGTATTGAGAATCACATATATTTTTAAAACCTTGTTCTACTTCTGCTAATACCATATTTATTGAACCTGGCTGATTTGTTTCTTCTTCATAAAAAGTAATATTATCTCCCTCTGATGATTCAGCAGTTTCTACTCCTACATCTAATATGCATTCATTGTTTTTTGCATAATTTATTAAAGAATCTGGTGCTCCTTCTTGTTTTTCTATGACTAATGAATTTATTGCTTCTTTTGTGTCTCTATATGCTAATATATTTATTCTTTCTGCAATTTGAGTTATTTTATCAAACATATTAATTGTAGTTCCATTTTCTGTTACATCATATTGAACTAGCCAAAATGGTATAGTGAAAATCGCTTCCAAGCTTTTAGAATTTGCATAATCAACAGTTTTGTTAATAAATTGAATATGTTTATTTCTAGTTTCTATATTTTCCGTCCAAGCATAATCTGTGTTTAGCCATACTTCTGCATCATAGCTAACTCCTGCAATTCTTTCGTTATATTCAACATTTTTATTAAATGAATCTAAATCATCATATAATTGATTTATCATTAAGTTCATTTTGTCATCATCTAAATAATCTGTATCCCCAACTAGAAGATATACTTTTATATCTTTTGAATATGCATTTTTTATAAAACTTCTTAGTGACGAATTTTCTATAGTAATATCTGAACTACTTTGGAAAATATATATTTCATTTATATTATAAAATGAAAGTTTTTCAAAAAATTCATTTTGCGTATCAGTATCATTCATTATTTGCTGTTCCATTTTGTCACCTTCTGATACCCAAAACCAAGTACCTTTTATTCTATTTGTTTGAGCTTTAATTTCTATTACATCTCCTGTAGCTTCATTAAATATATATTGCTTTCCACTATAAGATGTTCCTAATACATTTTCTTCATTCACTTCATAAAATCTATCTTTACTATAATCAATAGGTCGTCCAATTTCTGTTTCTATATTTGTTTTTATAGCTCCTGTTAGTTGATATGGGTATTGATATTTTTTTATATATTTATTTTCAATTGCACTTTCTTTATTATCACCTATAATTGCTTCTAACTTATTTATTTCATTTAAAGTTTCTTCAGTTTTTATACCTAGTTCTATACACCATTGTATCTCTTGAGCATTATTACCAGAATATATAAGATCTCCTCCTGATATTATTAGTCTATCTCCATAGTCTTTGGCTAAGGTTTGAGAAATATCTGGTATTGTTGATAAATTTCCATTTATTTGTTCTTTTCTAAAATTAATATCATCATAATATTTTTGTGATATATATATTTTTAGTTGTTCCCTAATTGCCGACACATTATTTTTAAATTTTGATTCCATTGATTGTGATATAATTCCATTTTCACCTACTAACATTGCTATAGTAACTCCTGCAAGAATTAAAAGTACTATTATAGTTACAATCAATGCAACTAATGTTATCCCCCTATTTTTCATATAACCTCCTTTTATTTTGTTATCCATTTTACTAAGTTTAAATTTGCAGGTTCTAATAACATTTCGTGTTTTGGCATTACCCTGAATGTATAACCATAATTTCCGCCTGTCTTTAATTCTATTTTTGCCAGAAATGTATATTTTTTCTCTTCTTCATTTTCGTCTATAATTTTCATTGGTGTAATATTTACATCTTCTACAATTCCATTTTCTAAAATTTTACCATAATAACATTCTGCTGTTATGTTTTCTACATTAATATTTGGAAGCTCTACTTCACAAGTTACCTCAATATTATTACCTGCATCTATTGTTATATTATCTAAATTATTTTTCTGAGTTATTTTAATGTCTTTCCAATTTGCTTTTATGTCTTCTTTCCAGTTATTAAATTCTGCAACATTATCTACATTTTCATAATATTTGTTGGTTAATTTTATAAGTGGCATATAATAATTATTTGTATAGTCAATAAGCATTCTTGATGTACTATATTTTCCACCTGTTGATATTATTGAATTTTTCATTTTTGTAATCCAGCCTTTTGACATACCATTTTTGTCTTTTTCATAATATAATGGTAATATTTTTTCTTCTAAAGTTCTATACATACTTTGGCTATCTGCTGAATCTTGTGCGTCATATGAGTCGTATTCTGCGTTTGTTCCTATTGTCCAACCATTTTCTTGGTTATATCCTTCTGCCCACCATCCATCTAAAACGCTGAAATTGATTACACCATTTACAGATGCTTTTTGTCCACTTGTTCCTGATGCTTCCATTGGTCTTCTTGGGTTATTTAGCCATACATCTACTCCACTTATTAAGTATCTTGACATTGCTATGTTGTAGTTTTCAAGTAAGAATATTTTTCCTTTAAATTGTGGCATCATTGATATGTCATGAATTGTTTTTATTAAGTCTTGCCCTTCTTTATCTGCTGGATGCGCCTTTCCGGCAAATACTAGTTGTATTGGTCTTTCTGTATTGTTTAATATTTGTGTTATTCTTTCTAGGTCTTTAAATATTAGTGTTGCTCTTTTATATGTTGCAAATCTTCTTGCAAAACCTATCATTAAGCTGTTTACATTTAATTTTGAGATAATCTGATTTATTTCTTCATAACTATATCCTGATCTTCTTAGTCTTTCTGTAGTATTTTCTTTTATTAATCTAATTAATTTTTCTTTTCTTGCTTGATGTGTTTGCCATAATTTGTCATCTGGTATATTTTTTACTTTTTCCCATACATAATCATGTTGGATATTGTCTTGCCAGTATGGAATTAGATACTTATTATATAGTTTCTTTAAATTTGGATCAAGCCAAGAGCAAGTATGTATTCCATTTGTTACATATCCTATTGGTGACTCATTTGCTGCAATTTCTGGCCAAACTTCACTAAACAATTCTCTTGAAACTGCACCATGCAATTTACTTACACCATTTTTCTTTCCTGCTACTTTTAAGGCTAATATTCCCATATTAAATCCTGTGTCTAATTCTTGCATAGGTTTCATTCCCATTTTCAAGAATTCTTCTCTTGTAAGTCCTATTCTTGGCCAAAAGTCTTTGAAGTATTTTTCTACTAAAGATATTGGGAATATATCGTTTCCTGCTGGGACTGGTGTATGTGTTGTAAATACTGTTTTTGAAGTTACTATGTCTCTTGCAACATTAAATGAAACTTGTTTTTCTTTTATAGTATTTTTTATTAATTCTAATATCAAAAATGCTGAATGACCTTCATTCATATGGTATACTGTTGGCTTCAATTTTAAAGCTCTTGTTAGAAGATTTACTCCTCCCATACCAAGAACAATTTCTTGTCTTATACGCATTTCTTGGTCTCCACCATAAAGCCTTAGTGTTACATCTCTATCTTCTGGATTGTTTTTATCTATATCAGAATCTAATAAATATAATTTTACTCTTCCTACATTTATTTGCCATACTTTTAGATATATTCTTCTTTTTGGAAATTTAATATATATTATTAAATCTTCGCCTTTTTCATCTTTTACTGGGTTTATTGGAAGATCATATAAATCTATATCTTTATATTCTGTCTCTTGTATGCCATTTCCATTTATTTTTTGATGAAAATATCCATTTTTATATAACAGCCCAACTGCAACTAATGGAATTCCTAAATCACTTGCAGATTTTAAGTGATCCCCTGACAAAATTCCAAGCCCTCCTGAATAAATTGGAATAGTTTCATCTAAACCATACTCTGCTGAAAAATATGCTATTAAATCTTTTTTATTTTCTGGATATTTATTTGAAAACCAAGTTGTTTTGCTGTTCATATAATCTTCAAAATTATCTACTACTTTATCATACTCTTTTAGGAAAATTAAATCTTTAGCAGACATTTCTAATCTATCTTGCGAAACTAATTTCAAAAATTTTACTGGGTTTTTACCGCAATTTTCCCATAAATCTGAATCTATTGACTTAAATAATCTTAAAAACTCTGAATTCCATGACCACCATAGGTTATTTGCTATCTCACCAAGTTTTGCAATCCTTTTTGGTAATTGTGGATTAACTATTATTCTATTAAATACATACATTTTTTTGGTTCCTCCTTCGTATTTTGTGGGTTTATCTTATTGTTTTTTACTTTTTAAAATTACAAGTATATTATCTATTAAATAGATTTATTTGTCAAGATATTTTTAAGTTCTTTTTCTTTTGGAAAATGTTTAATTTTAGGACAGTACCCAAATGGGATATTTTTATACTCACAATCTTTTTTTGGTTATTTCTGCTTCATTTTCTAATTGTGATGGGTTTATGTTTATTCTTTTATTGTTAGTTTTTTTGAGTAATATTTTGCCTCATTTGTGGACAGTCTCCGAATAGGAAATTTCCGTATTCAAAATGCGTTTTCAGTTAATTCTGCATCATTTTCTAATTTTGCTTGTGTTATGTTTGCTTATTTTTGGGATCACTTTTTAATATTTTTAAAAAAATTTTAAATATTAAAAAAAGGTCCGTCCCTAAAATCCCGGCTAGCCGGGATTTTAAAGTCCGTCCCTTAATCCCTATTCGTCTTTTGTTGTATTTATTTTTAGTAGTTTGAATATTTCTACTATTACTAATGGTGATAGTACAAGTATTATTAATTCTATTATATTTTCAAGTGGTAATACTGGTATGCTAAATATTTGTCTCAAAGCTGGAATTAGTAGTATTACGAACATTAATGCTGCTGATATTAGTACTGCTCCGATTAGTTTGCTGTTGTTGAATACTTTTGTTTTGAATATTGATTTTTTGTTGTTTCTTACATTAAATACGTGTACTAGTTCTGATAGTGCAAGTGTTGTAAATGCCATTGTTTGCCCTACTTCTATTTTTGATTCGTCTAGTGTTAGACCATCTATTGCTTCTGTTGTTGTTGCTAAGCCTATTATGAATGCTACAAGTGTTAGCAAGCCTATCATTATTCCTTGGTATACAACTCTCCATACCATTCCTTTTGTGAATACTCCTTTGCTTGGTTTTAGTGGTTTTCGGTTCATTATGTCTGAGTTTGCTGGGTCAAATGCTAGGGCTAGTGCAGGAAGTGAGTCTGTTACTAGGTTTATCCATAATATGTGTATTGGTAGTAATATTTCTAGGTGGTTTATGTCTGTTATTCCAAACCATTTTCCAAGTAGTGGTGTAAGTAATGTTGCAAATAGTAATACTACTATTTCTCCGACATTACTTGATAGTAAGAATTGTATAACTTTTAAGATATTGTCATATATTCTTCTTCCTTCTTCTACTGCTGATACTACTGTTGCAAAGTTGTCATCTGTTAGTATTACGTCTGCTGCTTCTTTTGCAACATCTGTTCCGACTATCCCCATTGCACATCCTATGTCTGCTGTTTTTAGTGCTGGGCTGTCATTTACGCCGTCTCCTGTCATTGCTACAATTTCACCGTTTTTTTGCCATGCTCTTACTATTCTAACTTTATGTTCTGGTGATACTCTTGCATATACTGAGTAATTTCTAATATTTTTTTCTAATTCTTCATCTGACATATTTTCTAATTCTTGACCTGTTATTGCTTCTGATTCTTTTTCTAGGATTCCTAATTTTTTTGCGATTGCTATTGCTGTTATTTTGTGGTCTCCTGTTATCATTACTGTTTTTATTCCTGCTGTTTTACATTTTTCTACTGCTTTTTTTGCTTCTTCTCTTGGTGGGTCTATCATTCCTACCATACCTATAAATATTAGGTCTTTTTCCAAAGTTTTCATTTCTTCTTTTGATGGCACGTGGTCTAGCTCTTTATATGCACAGCCAAGTACTCTTAAAGCTTCTTTTGCCATTTCTTCATTTTTTGCATTTATTGTTTTTCTATAATTTTCTAAATCTTGATGCTTTTCTCCATTTATTTCGTATGCTATACATCTGTCTAATATTTCATCTATTCCACCTTTTGTGTATACTATATATTTGTCATTTACTTTATTTACTGTTGACATTAATTTTCTGTCTGAATCAAATGGAATTTCTTCTACTCTAGGAAATTCTTGATATATTCCTTGTTTAAACCCTAATTTAAATCCCATATCTACTAATGCTGTTTCTGTTGGGTCTCCTGTTAGAGTTTGGTCATCTGATACTTTTGTATCATTACATAACATATTTGCATATACTAGTTTCTTTAAGTCCTCATCATTTGTTTTTGAAGCTTCTTCTGAAATTTCTTTCATATCTACTAAATTATTGTTCCAGAAAATTTTTTCTACTGTCATTTGATTTTTAGTTAGTGTTCCTGTTTTGTCTGAACAAATTACAGTACTACTTCCAAGTGTTTCAACAGCTGGCAATCTTTTTACTATAGCATTTTTCTTTACCATTTTTTGTACTCCTATTGCAAGTACAATTGTAGATACTGCAGCTAACCCCTCTGGAATTGCTGCTACTGCTAAACTTACTGCTGTCATGAACATATGAATTGGTTCTTTTCCTTGAAGTAAACCTATTATAAATATAATTACACAAATTGTAAGTGCTGCTATTCCAAGTGTTTTTCCAAGTTTATTTAATTTTTGTTGAAGAGGTGTTTCTTGTTTTTCTGCTTGATTAATCATTCCTGCAATTTTACCAACTTCTGTTGTCATTCCTGTTTCTACTACTATTCCTTTTCCTCTTCCATATGTGACTAAACTTGATGAAAATGACATATTTGTCCTGTCTCCAATGCCTACTTCATCATCATCAATTTTAGAAACATGTTTTTCTACAGGAACTGATTCCCCTGTTAATGAACTTTCTTGTATTTTTAAGTTTACAGCTTCTACTAGTCTTAAATCTGCTGGTATATAGTCTCCTGTTTCTAGAACTACTATATCTCCTGGTACTAGCTCTCTTGCTGGTATTACACTCAAACTCCCGTCTCTTAATACTTTTGCTGCATGGTCACTTAATTTTTGAAGTGCTTCTAATGATTTTTCTGCTTTTGATTCTTGGGCAACTCCTATTATTGCATTTACTATTACTACAATCATTATTATGATTGTGTCTGCTATTCCTTCTCCTTCTGCAACTCCTACTGCTCCTGAAACTATTGCTGCTATTATTAGAACAATTATTGAAAAATCTTTAAATTGGTCTATAAATCTTTGAAGCAATGTTTTTTTCTTTGCTGCTTTTAATTCATTAAAACCATACTTTTCTAATTTTTCTTTAACTTGTTCTTGTGTGAGTCCTTGCTCAATGCTTGTTTCTAACTCTTTTTCTACTTCTTGAGTTTCTTTGTTAAACCATTTTTTTTCTTCCAATTAAAATTCCTCCTCTTTCCTCTTTTGATATTTTTTGCATTTTTTTTAGTTTAATGCAAGATTTATATTTTTTTATAAAATTTAATAACTTGTTTTATATAATTTTTAAATTTTTTTAATCAATTTTATTTGCATTGATAAATTTCATTGATAAAATGTTTTAATAAGTTGCTTTAATAAATTGCTCTAGTAAATTGTTTTGATAAATTGCTTTAATAATCTACTTCGATAAATTAGTGACTTTGTGGCTGTATAAATTTGCCTAAAAATAAGACTTTTAAAAGATTTATTTAAAATTCTTTTAAAAGTCTCACTACTTTTTTAAAAGCTACTAACCAGGTTTTAAACCGCGATTGTTGATTAGTATTTTGACAGCTACTCCCTTTTAAATTTATTATTTTGGTGACCCCTACGGGAATCGAACCCATGATTCCACCT
>CALXCJ010000054.1 GCA_944386775.1 uncultured Clostridia bacterium | reverse complement strand
AGTTTCAATGTTTGGAAGAGAAACACCAGTAGATATGGAATTATCACAAATAAAGAAAATACAATAAACTATAAACTTAAGGATAAAAACTAAAACAAAAATAAAAAAATCAAAAAGGATTTAAAAATCAAAAAAGTAAAAAACAAAAAAACTAAAATAAAAAAACAAAAAAACTAAAATAAAAAAACAAAAAAGTAAAAAAAAATAAAAATTAAAAAACAAAAATATAAAAAATAAAAAGATCCAAATAACAATAAAATTAATTAAGAAATCAAAGGGAGGTGCCATTAAAATGGCAGAAAAAGAAATCAGTAATATAATAAAACTTCAAATAGAAGCTGGAAAAGCAACACCAGCTCCACCAGTAGGACCAGCTTTAGGTTCAAGTGGTGTTAATATAATGCAATTTGTTAAAGAATTCAATGACAGAACAGCAAATCAACCTGGAATGATAATACCAGTAGTTATAACAGTATATAAAGATAAATCATTTGAATTTATAACAAAAGTACCACCAGTAGCAGTACTAATCAAAAAAGCTATAAAAATAGAAAAAGGTTCAGGAAAGCCAAACAAAGACAAAGTAGCAAAAATAACAAAAGAACAAGTAAAAGCAATTGCTGAACAAAAAATGCCAGACCTAAATGCTGCATCAATAGAAACAGCAATGAAAATGGTTGAAGGAACAGCAAGATCAATGGGAGTAGTTGTTATAGACTAATAAAAAAATCATAAAAAATTTATAAAAATAAATAAAAAATATTATTGGGAGAGCAAAGCTCGTTTGTACCAAAAGGAGGAAAAAAATGAAAAAACAAGCAAAAAGATATGCAGAAAGCAAAAAATTAATTGAAAAAGACAAACAATATGGAATCAAAGAAGCATTAGAAATAATCGAAAAAATGCCAAAAGCAAAATTTGATGAAACTGTAGAATTACACGTAAAATTAGGAGTTGACTCAAAACATGCTGACCAACAAGTAAGAGGAACAGTAGTTCTACCAAATGGAACAGGAAAAACACAAAAAGTTTTAGTATTTGCAAAAGGACCAAAAGCAGAAGAAGCACAAAAAGCAGGAGCAGACTATGTTGGAGCAGAAGAATTAATTCCAAAAATCCAAAATGAAAACTGGTTTGACTATGATGTAGTAGTAGCAACACCAGACATGATGGGAGTAGTAGGAAGATTAGGTAAAGTATTAGGTCCAAAAGGATTAATGCCAAACCCTAAATCAGGAACAGTTACTATGGACGTAACAAAAGCAATAAATGAAATTAAATCAGGAAAAGTAGAATATAGACTAGACAAAACAAACATTATACACTTAGGATTCGGAAAAGTATCATTTGGAGCAGAAAAACTTGCAGAAAACTATGAATGTATAATAAATGCAATAATAAAAGCTAAACCAGCAGCAGCAAAAGGACAATACATAAGAAGTATAGCAATTGCAACAACAATGGGACCAAGTATATTTATAGAAGAATAATAAAAAGCCAAAGACAGTAGGCAAAAGTAAGTCCTACCGAGGTTAGAGAAAATATAATTAATATTTTTATGCACTCTAACTGTAGGTATGGATTAGAGTGTTATTTATTTTATTAAAAATAAACAAAAATACTTAGGAGGTGAACAAATTGGCAAGTGAAAAAATACTTAACCAAAAGAAAGAAGAAGTAACAAAATTAGCAAATGAAATGAAAGAAGCAAAATTAATACTTCTTACAGATTACAGAGGAATAAATGTTGAAAATGTAACAAACTTAAGAGCAGACTTAAGAAAATGTAATACAAAATATTCTGTAATAAAAAACAATATAACAAGAAGAGCATTACAAGAAGCAGGAATTGAAGGACTAGAAGCAAACCTAGAAGGACCAACAGCAGTTATTATGAGCAATGAAGATTACTTAGAACCATCAAAAATAATATATAACTTCACAAAAAATAATGATTACTACAAAATAAAAGCAGGAGTTATAGATGGAAAAGTAATGTCAGCTGAAGAAATAATAACTTTAGCAAAATTACCTTCAAAAGAAACATTATTATCAATGCTTGCTGGAGCATTACTTGCAAATATTTCAAAATTTGCAGTTGCACTTGATCAAGTAAGAATACAAAAAGAATCAGGAGCAGAAGTTCCAGAAACAACAGAAGCATAAGTACAATTACAAACAAATAAGAAAAGCAAAGATTAAAAACAAGTCTAAAAACTTAAAAATTTTATAAATACTAAAAAAAGTATAGATACTAAAAAGTATAAATACTAAAAAAGTATAAGTATTAAAAAATTAAACAAAAACAAAAATAAAAAGCAAAAATAAAATTTGCAAAAAATAAATGTGAAATAAAATCACATAAAATAAATAAAAAAATTACAAATAAAAATTATAGGAGGATTAAAAAATGAATAAAGAAGAATTTATCGAAGAAATCAAAAAAATGTCTGTAGTAGAATTAGCAGACTTAGTAAAAGCTATAGAAGAAGAATTTGGAGTATCAGCAGTAGCTACAGCTGCACCAGCAGCAGGAGCTGCTACAGGAGAAGCAGCTGAAGAAAAATCATCATTCAATGTTGTATTAAAAGAAGCTGGAGATCAAAAAATAAAAGTTATCAAAGTAGTAAGAGATGCAACAGGATTAGGATTAAAAGAAGCTAAAGACTTAGTTGACGGAGCTCCAAAAGTAGTTAAAGAAAATGTAGCAAAAGAAGAAGCAGAAGAATTAAAAGCAAAATTTGCTGAAGTAGGAGCTGTAATAGAGCTTCAATAATAAATAAAAGAATGAAATAAAAGGAAAATAAAAATTAGAAATTAAGCAAAAAGCTTAAAATAAAACTAATAAAAAATAATTTATTTAACTTAAAAAATTTCATTCACAAATAAAAACTTATGAAAATAGCGAATATTATACAACTTCTAAAAAGTAAAATATTCGCTATTTTCTTTTAGAATAAAATAAGGAGAACCAAAATGAACAAAATAGGAATAATTCTTGCTATGCATGAAGAATTTGAAGAAATAATAAACATTATGACAGAAATAGATGAAAAAAGAATAAGAAATGTTTCTTTCATAGAAGGAAAAATAGAAAACAAAGATTGTGTAATAGCAGAAAGTGGAGTTGGAAAAGTAAATGCTGCACGAATTACACAAATGATGATTGACTACTTCAAAATAGAATTCATAATAAACTTAGGAGCAGCAGGAGCATTAAATCCAAGTTTAGAAATAGGAGATATTGTAATAGGAGATAAGCTAGTTCAGCACGATTTTGATATAACAGCATTTGGACATACAAAAGGATATATAACAGGAGTAGGAGAAAAAATAAATAGTGATGAAAATCTAATTAAAAAATTCAAAAATTCAGTAAAAAATATAGATGAAAGAACATACAAAATAGAAGTAGGAACAATAGCATCTGGAGATATATTCTGTACAACACCTCAAATGAAAGACAAAATCTATGCAAAATTTGATGCACAATGTGTAGAAATGGAAGGAGCCGCAATTGCACAAGTAAGCTATCTAAATAATATACCATTTATAGTAGTAAGAAGCATATCAGACACACCAAATGGAAACAATGCAATAACATATGATCAATTTTCAAGACTAGCCTCAAAAAGATGCGCAAAAATTTTAAAGGAATTTATAAAAGAAATTGAAGATTCAAATTAATGTAAAAATTAAAAAATAAATTTAAAAGTAAAAAAATTAATATAAAAAGTAAGAAAAAAATTAATATAAAAAGTAAAAAAATAAATTAATGCAAAAAGTAAGAAATAAAAATTAGCATAAGAGATAAGAAAAATAAATCAATGAAAGCAGATTTCAAAATTTAATAAAGAATTAACACAAAAATAAAACAAAAAAGGAAGGAGGAAAAAGAAAAATGATTGAAGTAATAGAAGAAACCTTAATAGATAGCATAAAAATCTTACCATTTTTATTAATTACATATATAATAATGGAATATATTGAACATAAAATGAAAGATAAATCTAAAAAAGCAATAAAAAAATCAGGAAAATATGGACCAATAATAGGAAGTATTTTAGGAATATTCCCACAATGTGGCTTTTCAGTATCAGCAACTAATTTGTATGCAGGAAGAGTAATAACACTTGGAACACTAATTGCAATATATTTATCAACATCAGATGAAATGTTACCTATATTTATTTCAGAAGCAGTGCCAGTAACAACAATAGTAAAAATATTACTAACAAAACTAATTATAGGCATAATCGCAGGTTTTGCAATAGATATAACAATAAGACAATTTAGAAAAAGAAAAGCAAACAAAATAAACAAAAAAGCCCAACAAATGAATATAAATAAGGATATAAAGATAAATGATAGTGAAAGCATAAAAGAAATTAATCAAAATAAGGACATAAATGAAAATGAAAACATAAAAGAAATTAATCAAAATAAAGATAAAAATAGAAAACAAATAAATCAAAATAATAAAAAAGATATAAAAGAAATACAAATAATAAATCAAGAAGATGAAGAAATAAACATAGAACATCTATGTGAAGAAGGGCATTGCCATTGTGAGCATGACGGAATAATAAAATCAGCAATAAAACATACAATTAATATATTTTTATTTATAATAATAATTACATTTATAATAAATACACTAGTATACTTCATAGGAGAAGAAGCTATATCAAGCTTATTATTAAATACCGTATTTTTAGGACCAATAGTAGCAGGTTTAATTGGGTTAATACCAAACTGTGCAGCATCAGTTATATTAACAAATATGTACTTGGAAAATGTAATTTCAGCAGCAAGTTTAATATCAGGCCTATTAGTAGGTGCAGGAGTAGGGCTTGCAGTATTATTTAAAACAAATAAAAATCTTAAAGAAAATATAAGAATTGTAATTATATTATATTTAATCGGTGTAATTTCAGGATTTATAATTCAAGGTCTTGGAATACAATTTTAATATTAAATTAAAAAGTATTTTTTGTATAAGTTGTTATTGTAAAAAGTTTAAAATAAATAGAGAATATTCCAATTAATTGGACATATTCTCTATTTTCTATATATCTATAAATTTAGAGTATTAGCAATCTTACATATAAGAAAGAACAGAGTAAACTTTAAACTTTCTTATGACGATTTTTAAATATACATACCTAATTTAAATACATACCTAATCATTAGGATTTCCCTTTTTCAAATTTACAATTATTGCATCATCATTATCAAATAAAAATTTTGAATCAGTATCATCAGTTTGAATTGGGTTAATTTCATTTCTCTCATCTTTAAAATCTAATTTTTTAGGGTTAAATTTTGGTCTTCTATGTGTATCATTATCATCTTCAGTTGCTGTTGTAACACCATCAGAATATTTACCAAAATCATAAAATTTAACTTTTTGTGGTTCTTTATATTTTGCATCCAAATAATTAAGTTTTCCCTTACCAACTAAAGGCTTACCATTAGCTCCTTTAATTTTGTAAGCACATTCTTTATTTTTCATAGTTTGTAACTTACCAGGTTTAAAGTATTTTACAAATTCCCATTTAACATTACCATATTTTTTATCATATTCTAATTTTTCCATATCCATACTATTAGTATAAACCCATTCACGGTGTGTTCCAAATTCATCTGACCACCAATTTAAATCTTCGACTGTACCATTTCCAGTAAATATTTTATTTGCACAGTTTGAAAGTATAGTTTGTTTATGGCTTGTTTTTCCATCTCTTACATCTAACTGAGATAAGTTTTGAGCAGATATTGCAGTAGAAACTCTATATTTTCTATACATAGTAAATATTGGCTCAGTAGCATCTCCTATAAAATCAGGGAATTCATCAATATATAGAAAATTTGGAACTCTTGTTTTTTCGCTTCCAGGTCTTCTTAAAATTGCATTTTGCATTGCAATTAAGAAAAATAGTCCAAATGCTTTATGGCTTGTAGCACCTAAGTCACCACGTCTTGTACAAACAAATGTAATCTCGCCATTTGCAAGCATTTCATCAAAATCTATATTATTATATCTATTACATAAAACTGATTTTACACCAGGAAGTCGTAGTAAATTGTCTAATTGAGTAACAGCTGCATAAATAGATTGTTCTGTAAAGTTTTTTGCTGAACCATTTGCATAAAAATGCTTTTTAAAATATGCTATTTGAACAGAATATTTTTCACGTAATTCTTCATCATGTGCCATTATTTCACACATTTTTTCTACTAATTCAAAGTTTGTAAACATTTTAAGCATATCTTCTAGGTTAGGCAAAGCACCTTCATTCATACGAGGATACATTTCTTTTAAAAGTATAGCTAAATTTTCAACTGCTTGAATTACAACGTCATCTCTATATGCATCTTCAAATTCTACATGAGATCCAACATACATAGATTTTAAAGCAGATGAAATAGTAATTGCAATTTTTGCAGGATCATCATAAACAAAAGGATTTAAACCTTTTGAGTTCGCATCAGATGGATCTACAATATTATAAGGTAATTTAAAATTCTTACATACACTAATAATATGATCTGTAATTTCTCTATCAGGAGAAAGTATAGTAATGCCACAGTCTCTATATACAAGTTCAGGGCTATCACTTAAAAGCATTTTCTTAACAAAAGCTTTATATATAGTATCTTTTCCAGTAGCAGGGATAAGCATATTTAAATTAAAGTTATCATTTAAATAATCATTATCATAAGGTCTATTTAGTACTGCAATTCCTGTTTTTAATGCGGAATATCCAAGCTCTTTTGAAACTTCTCTAAAGAAAAATTTACGTTCTAAGTCTCTTGCAATTAAAGGTTCAAAAACTAAAGAAGTTTTACCAGTTCCAGTTCCACCACATACAAATAAAGGCTGGAACCTTGATGATTCAGGAATTAATATAGATTTTCCTGTTTCATCATCTTTGCATAAAAATACTTCATATGTGTAAGGACCATGATTTGCCTTTTGGTTAGATAAATCAATTCCAGCATAGTCCCAAATAGAACGAGTTTGATCTTTACTATCTGCAACATCAAAGTATAGAAATCTAAATATTCTATAGCCTAATACAATTGGTATAAATACTAAAATAGAAGTAATAGCAGGTCTAAATAATTCAGAAAAATTTGTAACTAAGTCCACATATCCAGGGACAGATGTTAAAAATAACCATACCCCTAAATCTAGCCATTGCATAAACATAGATATTGCAATAACAGATAAACCTATAATATATACATAAAACAATGTAACTTTCTGAGCTTTAGACGTTGCAAATTCTGATTTTCCTGAAAATAGGAATGCAAATATAGGGCAAGCTAAAGCTAAAGTATACTGTATAGGCCCCCAGTATGAATAAGATACACCTGTAAATATCATAAGTAACATTTCTACAATTCTATCAACTGCTAAGTATACTGAAATTAATGTTAAAACATATGTTGCAAAAGTATTTCTACTTGCATTCAATTTCTTTAAAAATTTATCTATTATTTTCATAGGAATAATTCCTTTCGTAATTAAATTTATACATATATATTATCCTATAAAATGTCGAAAAAATCAAGAGGTTTTAAAGATTTTAATGACATAACTAAAAAAATTAAAAAATTTTACATAATTTTCTAAATTATACATATAATATGAAAAAAGACAAGTTTTACCTTAATAAACTAAGGAAACAAGGAAGGAGAAAACTATGCAAGAAGAATTTAGAAAAGAGCAAATTTTAATAGAAAAAAATGAATTTCAAAAAGAAACAGACTTAATAAAAATCATAATAAAAACACAAGAAGACCTAAAAAATGCAAATAAAAATTTTGAGTTTGCAGACAGTGATTTAATCGATTACTATATATATCAAATAAAAGCAAACCAAGCAAAACTAAATTACTTAATAAAAATTGCAAAAATAAAAGGAATAAATGTTGATTTTATAAAAGATATGGAATACAGATATTGGGAAGAAGATGCAGTTTAATAAAGCATATCTTTTCTAATTGAAGTAGTAATATTTGTCCATAAAAAAACATAAAAATGTAAAAAAGCCATTATAACTTTAGTATTAGAGCAAAATAAAGCCAAATTTTTACAAGAATATGGCACAGGAGGTTTATATGGATACAAATATTATTACATTTTTAGCTTGCATATGCTTTATTTTTATATTTGGAAAAATATTTATAGTACCAATAAAAAAAATACTAAAGATAATTTTTAATTCTATATTAGGAGGAATTTCAATATTTCTAATAAATGCAATAGGTGCAAACTTTGGATTCCATATAGGATTAAACTTTTTCACAAGTATATTAATAGGAATACTAGGCTTGCCAGGAGCAGTTTGTTTAATTATTGTAAAATTGTTAATAGAATAAAATATCTATGGAATGTCCTTTTAGAAATGTCTTTTTGAGGGATAATCCCAAAAAAAGTACAAAAAACAAAATGATCTAGATATGACATAACTTAAAAAAAGTACAAAAGAAAAAAGTAAAATGTCCCAGATATGACATAACTTAAAAAAAGTACAAAAGAAAAAAGTAAAATGTCCCAGATAACACATTACTCAAAAAAAGAACAACATGAAAAAAATATTAAAATGTCGCAATGGGGGATTGTGCCCAATTGCAAAATTTAATAAAAGTTGCCAAAAAGCTCGGTCGATTTTTACAACCTAATTGTGACATTTTGGCAACTTTTAATTTATTAAACTATAAAAACTTTTGCTAATTTCTAATTTATTAAACTAAAACAGATTTTGCTAATTTTTAGTTTATTCAACTGTAACAGATTTTGCTAAATTTCTTGGTTTATCAACATCCAATCCTTTTTCTTTAGAAATATGGTAAGCAAGTAATTGAAGAGGTATAATTGAAAGTATAGGAGATACAAAAGGAATAGTATCTGGTATTTTTATGACCTCATCAAACATAGAGTAATCTAGATTTTGATTTGTAACAACTAAAGTTTTAGCTCCACGAGTAATAACTTCTTGGATATTACTTATAGATTTTTCAACTAAATTTGGATCAGTTAAAATACTAATTACTGTTATACCATTTTCTATTAAAGCTATTGGACCATGTTTTAATTCACCAGAAGCATAGCTTTCTGAATGGATATAAGAGATTTCTTTAAGTTTTAAAGAACCTTCTTTTGCAACAGTTTCGTCAATTCCTCTTCCTAAGAAGAATATATCTTTTTCTTGATAAATTGATTTAGAAAAATCTTTTACTTGACTGTCACATTTTAAAGTTTCTTCTACTTTTTTTGGCAAATCTAATATTTCTTGTTTTAAAGATTTTAGTAAATTACTATCACAAACTCCTAAAATTTCTGCAAAGTATATTGCTAAAATATTTATTAAAATAACTTGAGATGTATAAGCTTTTGTAGATGCAACAGCAATTTCTGGACCTGCGTGTGTATATATAGAAAAGTCAGCTTCTCTTGTTATTGAGCTTCCAATTACATTTGAAATTGCAATTGTTTTTGCACCTTGAGATTTTGCAAGTTTTAAAGCTGCAATAGTATCTGCTGTTTCTCCTGATTGAGATATAAAAATACATAATGTTTTTTCATCAATTATAGGAGA
The DNA here is from genome assembly GCA_944386775.1 of uncultured Clostridia bacterium. Lineage (GTDB taxonomy): Bacteria > Bacillota > Clostridia > TANB77 > CAG-508 > CAG-269. Next base: position 1,416 of record CALXCJ010000054.1, on the reverse strand, counting down.
GCGGTATCTAAATTCTGATGCAATATCAACTTCTACTGGAATTTTGCATAATTTTTCTATAGAATTTTTACCAACTAAACCAGCATGCATTGCTGTACCACAAGCAACTATATATATCATATTTATACTAGATAAATATGCTTTATCTAAAACATTTAGTTCTTCTATTTCACACTTCAAATCTGGTGAAATTCTAGAACCAATTGTTTCTCTTATTGCAGTTGGTTGCTCGTAAATTTCTTTTAGCATAAAATCTTCAAAACCTTCTTTTTCAGCAGATGATGCATTCCATTCAATATTTGTTGTTTCTTTTTTTATTTCATTTAAATTACTATCAAAAAATCTTGCTTCATTTCTTGATAATAAAACAAATTCTAAATCATTTAAAAGGTAAAAATCACGTGTATATGAAAGTATTGCTGGAATATCTGATGAAATATATTTTTCATCTTCACAAGTACCTATAACTAAAGGACTATCTTTTCTAACAACTATCATATTATCTGGATAAAGGCTAGATATAACCTCTATTGCAAAACTTCCTTTTAAATCTAAACAAGCTTTTTGAACAGCTTTTAAAAATCTCATAATAGATTTATCTTGACTATCTTTTTCAAAATAATAATGAATTAAATTAGGAATAACTTCTGTATCTGTTTGTGAATAAAAAGTATATCCATTACTTTCTAAAAAGCTCCTAAGTTCATTATAATTTTCAATAATTCCATTATGAACTACACTAAAAGTTTTTGAATTATCTTGATGTGGGTGAGAGTTTTCTTTAGATGGTTTTCCATGAGTTGCCCATCTTGTATGAGCAATACCAATAGTTCCTTCTAAATTATCAATTCCTTCTAAATTATTTAAATTTTTAACTCTACCTTTATCTTTCATTAAAGATAAACCATTTTTTTCAATTGTTGAAATACCAGCTGAATCATAACCTCTGTATTCTAGTCTGGTTAAACCTGCAATTAATATTGGGCAGGCTTTTTTAGTTCCTATGTATCCTACAATTCCACACATAGTATATCCTCCTTGCAAAAAAAATTTTGGAATTGAAAGAAATTGCAAAGCTTTTTTGACCTAAAATTTGTTATAATATTACTACTATTTTTTGTTTAAGTCATATGGCTAAAGCCAAAGCCACTAAAGCATCCGCCGAAAAATCGATAACTTTAGACCTCGTCAACCAAAATGGTTCAGGCGCTATTCAAACCAAAATAAAACTAACTCCTTTCTTACAAAATATTACAAATTTTGCATTTCTTTCAATATACTATATAATATACAACAAAACTTGAAAAGAAGCAAGTACATGTGGATTTTTTTATCCTGTAAGTATGTGTCAAGTAAATGTAGGCAATTTTTTTATCTTTTTTTCTAATCCTTTAAACGCATTGCTTTCAACACTTT
>CALXCJ010000053.1 GCA_944386775.1 uncultured Clostridia bacterium | reverse complement strand
ATCGAAGCTAAAACAAACATTTTTCATCTATGTATTTTTGAATGTGCTTAAATAAATAAAAAGTTTAAGAATTAATGAAAATCTAAAAAATAAATAAAATTCAAAAAATGAATAAAAATTAAAAAAATGCAAAAAATATAAAAAAGTACTTGCAAAAATATTTGAAATATAGTATAATGCAAAAGTACAAAAAAAGAACATTAAAAAGTCAATAATTTTCTGGTGATGATGACATTTAGGGAAATACCTGTTCCCATTCCGAACACAGAAGTCAAGCCTAAATGTGCTGAAAATACTTGCGGGTTACCCTGCTGGGAAGATAAGTTGTTGCCAGATTTAATATATATTCCTCTTTAGCTCAGTTGGTAGAGCGCTCGGCTGTTAACCGATAGGTCGTTGGTTCGAGTCCAACAAGAGGAGCCATTTTAAAAATAGAAAACGCTGTAAACCTGATAACAAAGGAATACAGCGATTTTTACATTTGCTTAATATAAGTGCCCCAAAGGGGTACTTTTTGGCATAGATTACCCAAAAATTTCCCAAGTTTTTATTAAAAAATAGTGAAAATATAATGGTATACGCATACGCCAATTTGCAAGCATTTTTTATGCCTAAAATTAGATATGTAAGAAGTATATGGGTAAAAAAAATTAAAGGCTTAAAATTGAATGTAGTGCGAGTTTTAGAAAATGTATTGACAAGAAAATTTGTTGTGATAAAATGTATACACTTAAAGATATAATAAAGATTTGAAATTAACATAAAATTATGTTATAATAGTTGTAAATATCGCATATAATATAGTAGGAGATGATAAATATGGCAACAAAAAGTTTTTTAAAAAATATAGTTATCAAAAATAGCAAACAGGCTGAAAAATTCTTAGTAGCATTAGAAAATGCAGAAAAAAAGAAATCTAAAGAGGTAACTATAAACCAAAGGGTAGAGGAAATCAAAGACCCAAAACAAATAAGGAAATTATTTACAAAATAAAAAATGGCATATCAAATAATAAATTTAAAAGATATTTACAATGAATTAGGAGAAAATGATACTAAAGAATTATTAAAGGATTTTAAATGCCCATTAAATAAAGATGTAGAATATTTTTTCAAAAATAAAGCAATAGAGTTTTCAAAACGAGATTATTCAAGAACATATATTGTATTGTCTTCATACAAGCAAGAAAATGTAATTGTAGGATATTTTGCAATAGCAAATAAATCAACAATAATTAAAAAGTCCATCTTAAGTAAAACCAAAAGAAAACGATTTTTAGCGTTTGCTAATTATGATAATGATATTAATGGATATCATATAGCGCTACCATTAATAGGACAAATTGGAAAAAATTATTATAATGGATATGATAAAATAATAACAGGAGATATATTATTAAAACTTGCCTGTGACAAAATTAGAGAAATTCAAAATGCCATAGGTGGAAGGTTTGTTTATTTAGAATGTGAAGATAAAACAAAACTAAAAGAATTTTATGAAAGTAATGGATTTATATGTTTTGGAAAGCGTAATCTTGAAAAAGATGAAAGAGATAAAAACAATGGAGATTATTTACTACAAATGGTAAAAGATTTAAGTAAAAAGGAGAACTAGCAATAGTTCTTTTTTGATAGTAAAAGAACTAAATTGGGAGGAGAGGATAATTGTAAAATAGCAGATAAGAAATTATCTGTTATTTTTTTGCATGTTCGCTAGATATAATAAATGTATATATACATTAGAATTTCATCATAAAAATCCAAATGAGAAAGAATTCAAATTAGGTTCAGGAAATACAATGTCATAGAAAGAATATAAGCAAGAAGTTCTAAAATGTATTTTAGTATGTGCAAATTGCCATAAAGAGATACATAGTAAATTAGGATATATATATTTAGAAAAAACATTAAGAAGTAGTGTGGTTAATAAAAATGGAGTAAGGCTTTATTCAAGCAAAACAGTAGAAATAAAAAAATAATAAGGTAAAAAAAGATAAAAACAAAACAATTTACATTTTTCGACAATTAATATATACTAGTAAAAAATAAAAGGAGGAATATTAAATGTCAAATAATACAGAAACAGAAAAAAGTAGTTTATGTACAGCTGGCTTAGTATTAGGAATCATAGGAGTATGTACATCATTTATACCAATAATTAATAACGTATCATTCTTTTTAGGAATATTAGCAATAATTTTTGGTTTAGTATCTATAAAAAAGGCAAGCAAAGGAAAAATGATTGCAACTATCATTTTAGGAATTATAGCAATAGTGGTAACACTAAGTGCCCAAAAATCTTTATCAGATTCACTTGATACTTTAAGTAATGATATAAATACAGCAACAGGAGGAAGTACAGAAGAAGTATTAGCAAATTGTGCAGATGTAGTATTAGGAGACTTTCAAGTTACAGAAGCAGAATATGGACTAACTGAAACAAAAATGGTTGTAAAAGTCACAAACAAAACAAATGAAACTAAATCATTTTCTATACAAGTAGAAGCAGTTGACAGCAATGGTTCAAGAATTAACCAAGATTATATATATGCCAATAATTTAACAGCAGGACAAAGTCAAGAATTTGAAATATTCAAATTTGTTCCAGAAGACAAATTAGAAGCAATGAAAAATGCTACATTTAAAATAGTAGAGGCATCAATGTATTAAAAATTAAAGAATCAAAAGCAAAATTAAAAATAAATTAAAATATAAAAAAACAAATAAAAATATTTAAATTTATAAAAGACATATAAAATTTATAAAAAGAAAATAATACTAAACAAAGAAAAAATAAATATTCAAACAGATAAAAAGTATAAGAGGATGTAAACAAGTAGCAACCACTTATACTTTTTAAAATTTAATGTCCATAAATTTAATGTCAAGAAACCTAATGTCCAGTAACCTAATATCCAGAAAAATAATTGTATTTATAGCAATTTTATGATATAAATAATCATAATACAAAAATTGCAACGAAGCATTGCAAAATTTCAAAAAAAGAAAAATTTAATATATAGATTTTTCCATAAATTGTAGGCACATTAAGTCGACAATTTAAAAATTTGCTATATTAAACATTATAGAAGTTTCTAAAAAATTTCAATAAAAAGCAATATTTAAACTACATCACCAACAAAAAAAGCCAAAAGGTAAAAGTAGATAAAAGTAAAGGAGATTATAAAGCCCAATGGATAATATATATAAAATAGCAAATAAAATAAAATCACAAGGCGGAAATCTATATTTAGTCGGAGGAGCGATCAGAGATAAACTATTAGAAATTATAAATCACGATGAAGACTATTGTGTAACTGGCATATCATTTGATGAATTTAAAAAACTATTTCCAGAAGCAATTAGTAGAGGAAAAGATTTCCCTGTTTTTTCTATAAACAATAAAGAATTTGCTATTGCAAGAAAAGAAAGAAAAATAGGAATTGGGCACAATAATTTTGACATAGAAATCAATAAAGAAATAACGATTGAACAAGACTTAGAACGTAGAGATATTACCATAAATGCTATTGCAAAAGAAGTCTTAACAGGTAAAATTATAGACCCATTCAATGGAAGAGAAGATTTAAAAAACAAAATTATTAGAGCAGTAAGCAGTCATTTTGCAGAAGATCCACTAAGAGTATATAGAGTAGCAAGGTTTGCAAGCCAATTTGACTTCAATGTAGAAAACAATACTATAAAAATGATGAAATCACTAAAAAATGAATTATCAAGTCTAACTGTTGAAAGAGTACAAAAAGAATTAAGCAAGGCATTATTAACAAACAAACCATCAAAATTTTTTAATGTATTAAAAGATGCAGATGTTTTAGAGATTCATTTTAAAGAAATATATGATTTAATCGGAGCAGAGCAACCCCTTAAATATCACCCAGAAGGAGATAGTTATAATCATACAATGATTGTACTTGACAAAGTAGCAGACAAAACAAAATCTCTAAGCGATAAAAGAAAACTAGAATTACGATTTTCTGCTTTAGTTCATGATTTAGGAAAAGGCACAACACCAAAAGAAGAATATCCACATCATATAAACCATGAAAAAAGAGGAGTAGATCTAGTAAAAAATATGGGAAAGAGGCTAAAGCTACCAACTAGAATGATTAAATGTGGTATAACATCTTGTTTAGAACATATGAGAGGCGGAATTTTTGATAAAATGACATCTTCAAAAAAAGTCAAATTTATAGAACGCGTAAATAGTACTATTTTAGGGTTAGATGGACTACAAATTATTGTAGATGCAGATAATATGTCAGAAAACACTGATAAACAAAATCAATTTGCAAAACTAGGCTCTGAAATTATAAATTGCACTGATGGCAACAAAGTAATGAAACAATATGGTATTACAGAAGGAAAAGAAGTTGCAAACAAAATGCACGAAATAAGAGTAATGTATTTAAAAAATAGAGGCTTGCAGAAAATAGAAAATAATTAAAAAACTGAATAAATATGAATATAGTTAATTGGTAATTGTTCAAAATATTCAAAATGAAAATTACAATAATAATGTAAGCTAAAGAACTATAAAAATCTTTAAAAAACTTTAGTACAATTTTTAAAAATAAACTAAAAAGAAGATAAAAACGAAATAAGAGAAAAATAAAAAAATTGGTAATAATATAAAAATAAATTTGTAAATAAAAAATAAGGAGGAACCCATGGAAATAATATATGGAACAAGCAACCTAAACAAAGTAATAGCAATGAAAAAAATACTAAAAGAAAACAATATAGATGCAAAGATATACACACTCAAAGAAATAGGATTCAACAAAGAAATAATAGAAAATGGAAAAACATTCGAAGAAAACTCTAGCATAAAAGCAGAAGCAATAAAAACATACTGCAACGAAAACAACATAAAAGGCAAAATAATACTAACAGACGATGCAGGACTATGCATAGACAAACTAAACGGAGAGCCAGGAGTCTATTCTGCAAGATACGCAGGAGAAAACGCAACACAAAAACAAATATTAGAAAAAGTACTAAGCAAAATGGAAAAATACCCAAAAGAAGAAGAAAGAACATGTACATTTGTATGTGTGTTAACGGCAATAACTCAAAATCGGAGAAAAAATAGTTGCAAGAGGAGAATGCAAAGGCAGAGTAGCAAAAACTATGGGAAAACTAGGAGGACTAACATATATACCAATATTTATCCCAGAAGGATTTAGCACACCATTAAGTGAATTAGACCAAAAAACATATGAAGCAACACATAACCATAGAGACCTAGCAGTAAAAAAATTGATTAAAGAATTTGAAAAAAGAAATATAAAATAAATGTCGCATTTCGGGACTGCTCCCAAATGCGCCATTTTTTCTCAGCCCCCAAATGTAACACATTTTCTCAATCCCCTAAATGTAACACATTTTCTCAGTCCCCCAAATGTAATATTTTTCCTCAGTCCCCCAAATGTAACACTTTTTCTCAGTCCCCCAAATATAACATATTTTTCTCAGTCTACAAATGCTACATTAACACAAATAATAAAATATTCATACAAACTTAAGAAAAAATAAATAGATATATAACCACATATATGGTAAAATAAGAAAAAATAAAAGAAGGGAGAAAATTATGAATACAATTTTAAAATGTGAAAAACTATACAAAACATTTGGAAAAAAAGAAATCCTAAAAAATGTATCTCTAGAAATTAAAGAAGGAGACATATTAGGATTCATAGGACCAAATGGAGCAGGAAAAACCACAACAATAAAGCTAATACTAGGCTTACAAAACATTACAAGAGGAAGAGTACTAATTAATGGATATGATGTTGAAAAAGAGTTTACAAAAGCAATCGAAAAAGTAGGAGCAATAGTTGAAAACCCAGACATGTATATGTACCTAACAGGATATGAAAACTTAAAATTAGTTGCTAACCTTTACAAAAACATAAGTAAAGAAAGAATTGATAAAATAGTAAAATTAGTAAAACTTGAAAACAGAATCAACGACAAAGTTTCAAAATATTCTCTTCGGAATGAGACAAAGGTTAGGAATAGCACAAGCAATTTTGCATAATCCAAATTTATTAATTTTAGACGAACCAACAAATGGCCTAGACCCAGAGGGAATTAAAGAAATGAGAGAATTGCTTATAACTTTAGCTCAAAAAGAAAAAATGGCAATATTAATATCAAGCCACAACCTAGCAGAACTAGATAGTTTTTGCAATAAAGTTTGTATTATAAAAAATGGAGAAGTGATAGAAACAAGTGATATAGAAAACATCAAAAAAGATAAAATAACACATTTCCAAATTTTTGAAGTAAATGATACAACAAATATTACAAATATACTAGCAGATATATTATCAGAAATAGAAAAAAATAAAGAAGAAATTAACAAAAATACAGAAAAAAATAAGGAAGAAATCAATAAAAATATAGAAAAAGTTAAAGAAGAAAATAATAAAATTACCAAAACTCAAAATAGCAAAATAGAAAATCAAATAGTAATACAAACCAAAACAACATTCAAAATAAACATAGAAAAAGAAAAAGTACCAACAATAGTAGAAAAACTAATAGCAAACCAAGTAAAAATCTACAGCATAAAAGAAGAAGAAAAAACACTAGAAGAAGCATTTTTTGAAAGAACAGGGGGGAATGTAATTGATTAATTTAATAAAAAATGAATTGATAAAAATCTTCAAGAAAAAAACAATTTATATAACATTAATATTAGTTTTAGCATTTATAATATTTACAAATGTAATGTATAAATATTCAGGAAGTCAAGGAAACTATTATTTTGAATATTCACAAGAATATATAGACAGCCTAAAAGATGATCTTTCAAAACTAGATCCAAATGAAATATCAGACAACACAATATATATAGACATAAAATCAGAAATAGATATGGCAGAAATATCAAACCAATTTAAATCAGGAGGATGGCAACAACAAATAATAAACGAAAGACTAGGCACATATGTAAGAGAAAAAAATTCAAATGAATATGGCTTAGAAAAAGACCCAGGAAAAGTTCAAGAATTAGAAGAAAAAATCCAAGAAATAATAGAAAAATTAAAAGAAGAAGACTGGAAATACTTTGCAGAAGAAGACTTAAAAGAAGCTAAAATAAACCTAGAAACTCTAGAAAATCAAAAAGCACAAGCTGTAGATAAGCAGGAAATTGCATCTTTAAAAAATCAAATAGAAAATGCCAAAATAGACAAAGAAGCAGCAGAATACAGAATCAATCAAAACATAAAATATGGATATGATTACCTAAACCAAGCACTAACAGATTATAAAACATGGGCCAAAACAGTAAATGACCAAAAACAAAACTTAGAAAACCTAAGCTATGAAGAAAAACAGCAATACAACACAAGTGTAGAACAAATGAATTTAAGTAAATATATATTAGACACAAAAATAGATATAGAAAACCAAGAATCACTAAAAGGAATACTTCAAAACTTCATAAGTCAATACGGAATACTAATAGTAGTAATAATAGTAATGATAGCAGGAACAATAGTAAGCGAAGAATTTAACAAAGGAACCATAAAACTACTACTTGTAAAACCATACAGCAGAAAGAAAATTCTACTTTCAAAATTCATCACAAGTATAATAATACTAATATTCACAATAGCAATAATATTAATAATGGAACTAATAGTAGGCGGAATAATATTTGGATTTGACTCGCTAGCAGAACCAGTAGTAAAATACAACTTTAACACACAATCAATACAAGAACTAAATGCATTTGCATATCTAGGAATTCAAATTCTAGCACAAATGCCAATGCTAATACTACTATTAACACTAGCATTTGCAATAAGCACAATATTTGCAAACAACGCCTTAGCAATCACAATATCATTACTAGGCTATATGTCAGGAATGGTAATAAACCAATTATTAATACTATACAACTTAAAACCAATGAAATACTTCGTAACAATGAACTGGGACTTAACCCAATATCTATTTGGAAACTTGCCATATATGCAAGGAATGACACTTACTTGCTCAATAGTTGTAGATATAATATACTTAATCATAATGCTAATACCAACATTAATAATCTTTAAAAGAAAAAATATAAAGAACATATAAAGAACATATAATGTAACCTCTAAAAAATGTCCAAAAGCGGAAAGCCCCCTTTGGACATTTTATCTTGGGATTGCAAATGCCTGTATTCCTGAGGAATAAGGGGCTATATCATATGCTTGAAAATATATTATGACTTCATCATCTGTTAAATAAAATTGATCTAATTTAAAATTATCAATTACAAGCTCACAGAAATTTTCAAAATATTGATTTGAGCCATTTTCAATTTCAGAATTTATTTGTTTTATAATTTCTTTTAGAATAAATAATAAATAAGAACAATCTGTTGAATAGATAAAATCTAATTTAAACTGAGAGCCTATTTTAATATTCCAATTTTGAGAAGACCTTATTGTTGAGCCATGGGCACCACCTGAAAATATATATTCATCAGAATATAAACTTAAAATTGAATTAGTATTATATGTAATAGTATAATCAGAAATAAGTTCATATACCATTATTGGAAAACCACTGGCTAGGTTATAATCATATTGTTCTTTTGCCATATTAAAAAGATCTTTTTCAGCATACATTTTTGAATTTAAAGCTTTCATTCTATTATAGTTATTAAATTGTGTAATTCCATAAGGGTATGAAAATGACACTATTCTGGGGTATTCAATTTTATATTTTAAGATCACAACACCTTTATATATTAAATTTTTCTGCAGAGTAATTTTTTCTATCTCAAACATAAAATCACCTATAACATATTATGCAAGCTTGATGCTAAATGTTACATAGAAATAACAAAATTTGATTATAGAATGTTTATAAAAGAAGAAAAAAATATAAAAAACTATTTATATATTAAAAAAATTTTGATATAATAAACCAAAATAAAAAAGAATCGGAGGAAACAAATGAAAAGCTTAAAAAATGAAAAAGGCGTTACTTTACTTACAGTAGTAATAATAGTAATTGTATTAATAATTTTAGCAGGTATAGGAATAACAAGTGGGATTTCAACAGTTAGGTCTGCAATCTATTCAGCATTTAATGCAGAGATGCAAATAATACAAACAAATGTAAACGAAATAAGCGGGCAAAACCCAGACGCAAACGCGCTAGGACAAGAAATGACAGATGTGCAAAAAAGCATATTTAATGAGCCAGAAGTACAAGAAGTACTAAACACAAAAGAAGGAGACCAAACAGAATTAAAAGCAGGTTTTAGATATTTTTCAGAAAGCTATTTAAACCAAGACTTACAAATAGCAGAAGCAACAAGAGATTACTATATAAACATGCAAGAGCGAATAATAATAAGCACAGAACCAGTAGAATATGAAGGAACAAGATATTATATGCTAGAACAAATGTCAACGGGAGTATATAATGTACAAACACATAAAACAGGAAATGTAGAGTTTAATGTAAACTATGAAATAGTAGATACAAACCAAATAAATATTATAGTAAGCAATATAACAGCAAACAACTACACAAACAAATGGCAAATAAGGTATAAATTATCAAATAGTGCAGAAAACTGGACCACAACCCCAGAATTTGAAGGAAGTACTTACACAATAGTAGTAAAAGAAAAAGGCGATTATGATATAGAAGTATTTCACAAAGAAGAATGGCAATCAGAAACAAAGCAAATAAATGTATCAGGAGCCTATAATGAAACAAAAGGAGTAAATAACCCTGCAATTGGTGGAGATAATGGAAGAGGGTTAATACCAATAAAATGGAACGGAGAAAACTGGGAAGTATGCCTATCTGATGACCCAACATGGTACAACTACAGCGATAAAGCAATAACAGTAATAAATAAAGATGGAAACCAAGAACAAGTAGAGCCAATGACTTGGGCAAATGCAATGCTATCAGACGGAACATATAAAGCAGGAGAAGTAGAAGCGGGACAAGTAGTCACAGAAAACGAGCTAGGAAGCATGTTTGTATGGATACCAAGGTTTGCATATAGCATAAATGAATACAAAGTAAAACAAGACCCAATACCAGCAGACGGAACAACCCAAAATATAACAAAAGTAGAATTCTTAAAAGGAACAACAAACGAAGGAACAAGTGGAAACACATACCCAGAAGACTATGATGTAGACAGTGTAGCCCAAGGAGACCCAACTCCAATGATAGTACACCCTGCATTCAACTTTGGAGGACAAGAACTAGAAGGATTTTGGGTAGCAAAATTTGAAGCAAGTATGGAAGAAGAAAATTTAAACACAACAGCTAATAATAATGTAACAGATAAAACAGTAAAAATACTTCCAAACGCTGAAAGTTGGAGATATATACAAATAGGAAACACATTTAAAAATTGCCTTAATATGAAAGAAAATATAATATATAGATTTTCAAAAGGAACAGATACACATTTAATGAAAAATAGTGAATGGGGAGCAGCAGCTTACCTTGCAGCATCACAATATGGAAAAATACCAGCAAAAAATGATTCAGGGTCATATGACTCAGGTATATACCATTCATATATAGCAAATGGAAACTACAAAGCAAATATAAAACAAAGTACAACGGCAAATGTGACTGGAATATATGATATGAATGGAGGAGCTTGGGAATATGTGGCAGCGTATTGGGACAATGGATCAGATAGCTTAGAAAATTTTGGGACTAAAGAAATATTTCCTAATAACAAGCTAAGTTCAAAATATACAAATTATTTTGATAAATATGAAGTAGGAACACTAGAAATAACACAAGGTTTAGAAATTTGGAATATGGCAAATACAGAAGGAAACAATCAATTATACAAGATAGCAAAAGATAGAGTAGATTTAATGAAAAATATAAAAGGAGATGCAATGTATGAGACAATAAATGAATGGTCATATTATGGAAGATATGCAAACACATATATTGTAACCAATCCAGATGGAACTAAAACAGAATACAAAGAATTTGAATTTGAACATTGGTTTACACCAACAATAAATGATAAAGGAGAATTAATAAATTCAGGAGAAGAAATATTAGGCCAATATGGAAGATGTTTGTATAATGATGATTTTACTTTAATAGGAACATATCTTTCACCTTTTGAACCACGAGGAGGTACTTGGGAGGAAACTTCAGCATCAGGAATATTTGCTTGCTGTGGTTATAGTGGATATGCTAATAATAATACACGGATTTCGACCTGTGATTATAATATAGAGAAGAAAAATAAGAAAGGCATAAACAGATGAAAAAACAACTAAATTTTCATAAAATATGGTAAATTTAAAATTATTCAAACAAAAAAATGTTTTCTATGAAAATGGAAGTAAAAAATTATTCATATAAAAAAGAAAGAAAAAACCACAAACCAAGAAAGGACCCAAAAAATGATAGCACAAATAATACTAAACACCCAAGCCAAAAAACTAAACAAAACATTCGACTACAACATCCCAAAAGACCTTGAAGACCTAATAACAATAGGATCCAAGGTCCTAATTCCCTTTGGAAACCAAAAAGAGCTACAAGAAGGATTTGTAATAGGCATAAAAAAAGAAACAGAAATTCAAGTAAAAGACATAGCAAAACTCGAAGGAAGCCTAAAAGACGAACAAATCGAACTTGCAAAATGGATGGCAAAAAGATATTTTTGTAATGTATCAGACTGCATAAAACTAATGCAAACACCAGGAACAA
>CALXCJ010000052.1 GCA_944386775.1 uncultured Clostridia bacterium | reverse complement strand
GAAGCATATTCTACACAGCAGAAAATACAAAAGTACAAGGAAACTACAAAGAAGGATTTACAATAACAAACACATACCAAGTCCCAGACACAAGAATATCTGTACAAGTAACTAAAGTATGGGTAGAAAGAAAAGAAGATCAAAAAGACAAAAGACCAGAAAACATAACACTAGTGCTAACTGGAAAACAAACAACAGGAGAAGCAGACATAACTCAAGAACAAATAATAACATCAGAAAACAAAGGTCAAAATACAGACCAATGGTCATACACATTTACTGAATTGAAAAAATATGACAACTATGGAAACGAAATAATATACTCTGTAGACGAAAAAACAACTAACAGTAAATTCTACCAAAAAACAAATGTAGAAGGAGACATGTTCACTGGAATAACAATAACAAACACATTTGTACTTCCAAAAGAAGAAATAACATTCAAAGTAAACAAAAAATGGGAAGACAGCCAAATACAGCAAGAAAGAAGACCAGAAAGTGTAGCATTAATAGTAAAAAGAGATAATGTAGAAGTAGCAAGAAAAAAAGTAACAGAAGAAAACAAGCTAACAGAAGACGAAAATACTTGGACATGTACATTCTATAACCTACCAAGATATGATGGAAATGGAAACGAAATACAATATACAGCAGACGAAGAAGAAATTAAAGATAGTGGAAACAAAGTAGGAGGACTATATTTCTATCAAAAACAACTAGGTGAAATAATAAAAAATGAGGAAACAGGAAACAGAGAAATAACAATAACAAACAAATTCAAAGTACCAGAAGACACAATAGAAATAGAAGTTAAAAAACAATGGAATGACCAAAAAGATAAATACGAAAGAAGACCAGAATCAATAAAAGTACAAATAAAACAAGGTGAAGAAACAATAAAAGAACACATAATAACAGAAGAAGATAACTGGGCATATAACTTTACAGGACTAAAGAAATATGATGACAATGGACAAGAAATACAATACACCGTAGATGAACAAGAACTTACACAAGGAGACTTATTTAACTATTCAAAAGAAATCGGAGAAATTAAAGACAAAGGACAAAACAATTCACAAGTCCAAGAAGCAAGCTCAGAAGCAGAAGAAAAACAAACAGAAGAGACAGAAAAAACACAAGCAGAACAAACAGAAAAAATACAAACAGAAGAAACAGAAAAAACACAACCAGAACAAACAGCAGATACACAAACAACAATCAAACCAAAGGACACCGGAAACTACAAAGAAGCAACAATAACAAACACAATAACAAAAATACCATCAACAGTAATAGTAAAATACATAGACATAAATACAAACAAAGAAATAGATGACCAAACAATAAAAGATGGTATAGTAGGGGAAAACTTTGATGTATCAGAAGACAAAAAAGAAATTCCAGGATATACACTAGTAAAAGAACCAGAAGAAAAAACAGGCACTTATACAGAAGAAACTCAAGAAAAAATTTACTACTATGCAAAAAATACAAAAGTAATAGTAAAATACCTAGAAAAAGATAAAACCCCAGATGATGACTCAGACAATATAGTACTAAAAGAACAATTAACACTAGGAGGCTATGAAGGACAATCATATATTACAAACATAGAAAAAATAGAAGGATATACATATATAGAAAGCAAAGGAAAAACATCAGGCAAAATGGAAAGAGAGACAATAGAAGTAGTATATTATTACGCTAAAAATACACAAGTAGTAGTAAAATACCTAGAAAAAGATAATACTCCAAACGACAATACAGACAACAAAACTCTTTCACAAGAAGAAATAATAAAAGGCTATGAAGGAAAAGACTATGAAACAGAACAAAAACAAATAGAAAACTATACATTTATAGAATCAACAGAAAATACACAAGGAAAAATGACAAAAGAAGAAATCGAAGTAATTTACTACTATGCACAAAACACTCAAGTAATAGTAAAATATCTAGAAGAAGACAATACACCAAATGACAACACAGATAATAATATCCTTTCAGAAGAAGAAACAATAAAAGGTTATGAGGGAAAAGATTACGAAACAAAACAAAAACAAATAGAAAACTATACTTTTGTAAGAGCAACAGATAACACAAAAGGAAAAATGACAAAAGAAGAAATAGAGGTAATCTACTATTATGCACAAAACACACAAGCAACAGTACAACACATAGATAGAGAAACAGGAGAAATTCTAAAACAAGAAACAAAGCCAGGAAAAGTTGGAGACTTATTTGATACACATGCAGAAGACTTTGAAGGATATGTATTAGTACAATCTCCAGAAGAACCAGACATAATAATGACAAAAGAAGAGCAAATAGTAAAATACTATTATGCACATATATCAGCAGGAGTAATAGAAAAACATATAGATGAAATAACAAAAGAACTATTATATAGTGATGTTCATCAAGGAAATGAAGGAGATAACTATAGCATACCATCAAGAGAATTTGAAGGATATGACCTATTAGAAAAAGATCCAGACGGCACAAATAGATTACCAGAAAATGCAGAAGGAAAAATGACAAAAGAAGCCCTAGAAGTAAAATACTATTATATAAGAAAAGTAAAAGTTACAGTAGAATTTAAAGACAAAGACACAGATGAAAAATTAGCAGAAGATGAAACAATAGAAGGACACGAAAATGACAATTATGAAACAACACCAAAAGAAATAGAAGATTACAACTTAGTAGAAACACCAGAAAATGCAAAAGGACAAATGAAAGTAACAAAAAATGAAGACGGAACATATATCACAGAAATAATAGTAACATATTACTACAAAAAAATAGCAGGAGGAGTAATAGAAAAACACATAGACATAAACACAAATGAAATACTAGAAGAAAAAACACACAAAGGAAACGTAGGAGACAATTATGAAATATTATCAAAACAATTTGAAAACTATGACCTAGTAACAGAAGACAAAAACGGAAATAATATGTTACCACAAAATAGCAAAGGACAAATGTCAGAAGAAAAAATAGAAGTAATCTACTATTACCAAAAACAAACAAAAGTAAAAGTAGAATACATAGACGAATACACAAACGAAAAACTAGCAGAAGAAGAAATAAAAGGACACGAAGGAGACCCTTACGAAACAGAAACAAAACAATTTGACGGATATGACTTAATAGAAATTCCAAGTAATAACAAAGGACAAATGACAGAAAAAGAAATTGTAGTTAAATACTATTACAAGAGAAAAGCAGAAATAGAAATACAATACATAGAAAAAGAAACAGGATATGAACTACTTCAAAGTGAAACACAAGAAGGCCATGTAGGAGACAAATATGAAACAGAAGCAAAAGAAATACCATACTACAAACTAATAGACCAAACAGACAACACAAAAGGCCAAATGCGGAAAAGACAAAATAACAATAATCTACTATTACCAAAAACAACTATTTAACTTAAAAATAGACAAATGGGTATCAAAAGTAAATATAAACGGAATAGTACAAAATGCACAAAATTATAACACAAAAGATCAAATCTATAAAGTAGATATCCGCAGAAATAAAGTAACCACAGCAGAAATAAAAATAACATATGTGATAAGAGTAGAAAATGTAGGAGAAGTACAAGGAACAGCAGAACAAATAATGGAAATAATACCAAACGGACTAACATTTAACCAAGAAGACAATAAAACAAAATGGGAAGGCCAAAACGGAATATTAACAACAGATGCACTAAAAAATGAAATAATAAATCCAGGAGAACACAAAGAAATAGAAATAACCCTAAGATGGAACAAAGGAGAAACAAACTTCGGACAAAAAGACAATACTGCAATTCTAGTCTCAACAACCAATCCAGCAGGATACCAAGACATAAACGGAGATGACAACAGTAGCAAATCACAAATGTTAATAACAATAGCAACAGGTCTAGATAGAAATGACAGAATAGTAGTAATAGGAGTAGTAGAAATAGTATTAGTAATAACATTTGGATTACTATTAAGTTATAAGAAAAAAGAACACAAAAACAAATAAAAAATAGCAAAAGCAAAAAATGGTTAATTGTGACCAGGTCACAATTGACCATTTTTGGTTTTGGTCATTTTGGTCATTTTGGGACTGACCATTTTTGGTTAGTTTGGGACAGGTCTTGTTTGAATGATAAAAAACAAGATTTATGGGTTGCGAACATAGTCTGCTGTATGATATAATCAATATACTAATTTGTAAAAAAATAGAAAGGAAATAAAAAAATGAAACTTATATCTTGGAATGTTAATGGAATAAGAGCAGCACTAAACAAAGGATTCAAAGAATTTTTTGAAGAAGTTAATGCAGATATATTCTGCATTCAAGAAACCAAATGTAAGCCAGACCAAATTGACTTAGAATTTGCAGGTTATACAAGTTACTGGAACAGTGCAGAAAAAAAGGGCTATTCAGGAACAGCAATTTTTACAAAAATTAAGCCAATAAGTGTTACATATGGTATAGGAATAGAAGAACACGACAAAGAAGGAAGAGTTATAACTCTAGAATTTAATAATTTTTATATGGTTGACATTTATACCCCAAATTCTAAAAGAGAACTAGAAAGACTAGCATACAGGCAAATATGGGAAGATGAAATCAGAAAATACTTATTAAACTTAAATACTAAAAAGCCAGTAATTATGTGTGGAGACTTAAATGTAGCACACAAAGAAATAGACCTAAAAAACCCAAAAACAAACAGAGGAAATGCAGGCTTTACAGATGAAGAAAGAGAAAAAATGACAGAATTATTAGATGCAGGCTTTATTGATACATTTCGCTATATATACCCAGAAAAAACAGATTGCTATAGTTGGTGGTCATATATGGGTCGTGCAAGAGAAAAAAATATAGGATGGAGAATAGACTATTTTATTGTCTCTGATAGTATAAAAGACAAAATAGAAGATGCAATAATATATGACAAAGTTACTCGGAAGTGACCATTGCCCAGTTGGGTTAATATTCAAAGATGAAATGTAAATAAAATAATAGAAAAAGTAATAATTAATAAAAATAATATTATATTTATATTATAAGCTAAATATTGGTAAATCAAAAAATATTTATATATTAAAAAAGAAAGAAAAAGACAAAGATAGAGACAAATATAAGGATAAAGAAAAAGATAAACAAAAAAGAATAGAAAGAAAAGAAAAAGATAAGCAAAAAAGAATACAAAGAAAAAAATAAATAAAAAAAAAGAGAAAAAAGAAAAAAGGAGGAATCAATCAAATTGAACAATATCAAAAGTAGTTGGAAAAAATGGTTATATTGGTTCGGTTTTGCAGTAGCAGTTATAGTTGTATACAAAGCCCTAGACAATTTTTCTGACGTAGTAGAAGGAATAAGTACATTTTTAGGTGTCTTAACTCCATTTTTCGTTGGAATATTTATAGCATATTTACTATATCTGCCTTGTCGAAAATTCGAAGAAATATACAAAAAAAGAAAATTAAAACTAATAAGAAAAAAAGCAAGAACACTATCAGTATTTACTGTATACCTCATAGCTACCATAATAATTGCAATATTTATTATAGTAATTTTTCCAATAGTCTTCCATAGTATTGTAGACTTATTTAATAATATACAATCATATATAGAAAACACAGTAAACAACTTTAACGAACTTCCAGAAGACTCAATTTGGAAAAGTCAAATAGTAAATGAAGCAATCCAATATATCCAGCACTTAGACATAAAACAATACTTACAAATAGACAAAATAATAGAATATGTAAGTAGTGCAATAAGTGCAGTATTTAGCATAGTAGACCTAGTAATTGCAATAATTGTATCTATATACATATTAGTAGAAAGAAAGCAAATACTAGACTTCCTAAAAAGACTTGCAGCAGCAATATTCCCAGAAAAAGCCTACAATAATTTAGGAAAATACTTTGATGATTCAAACAGAATATTTTTTAAATTCATAGCATCACAATTTTTAGATGCTGTTATAGTAGGAATACTAGTATCAATTGCACTTGCAATAATGGGAGTAAAATATGCACCGGTATTAGGAACATTTATTGGAATATTTAATATGATACCTTATTTTGGAGCAATTATTGCATGTTTTATATCAGCAATAATTACACTAATTACAGGAGGGTTATCACAAACAATATGGATGCTAATAATAGTAATAGTACTGCAACAAATAGATGCAAATATAATAAACCCAAAAATAGTAGGAAAATCACTTAAAATAAGCCCACTACTTGTAATATTTTCAGTAACCATTGGAGGAGCATTCTTTGGGGTATTTGGAATGTTTATAGCAGTTCCAGTAATTGCTATTGTGAAAATTTTGGTGGAAGATTATATTGAATATAAAAATAGTGTGAAGATGAAAAACGAAGCGGAGATTGAAAAAATAGATTGACTATAAAACGGTGCAAAAATGTTTAGCTAAGAGTTTTAAAAGATGTTTAAATTAAAACTTTAAACATCTTTTAAAACTCATTATTTTACAATTTTAATATCAATAATCAATATTATATATATTATATATATTCTAAAATATAATATCAGATTCATTTAATATAATTTCTTTTAATTTATCTTTTAAATCAGGCAAACTTTCTGTAATAGTTCCCCATTAAACAGATAAATCAGCTTTAGCTTTCATATACTATAACCCCCTCATTTTGTATATCATTATATATTCTGCTATCTTTTTGAATTTCAGATATTTCGAATAAATCAACATTTTTTTGTAATTTTTGTACTAAATCTTCTAATAATCCATAAAAATATATATTTAATAATTTACCATCACTATCTATTACTAGGTCTATATCACTTTTGGGAGTAGGAGTATTTTTAGCATATGAGCCAAATAATATAGCTTTTTTAACTGCAAAGTTTTTTAATATATCTTGTAATATAGTTTTTAGTTCATCTATTGTATAAATTTTTTCGGTCATATATATACCTCCTCTATATATGTACATAATTAGTATATCATATACAAAATAAAATTGCTATAAAAATCATAAAAAAGTTAAAAAATCTTGAAAAACCATTGACACATCTCACCAAAATTTGGTATAATAATCTTTGAATTTTGCACATTTTCTAAACCCAAAAAATTTAGAAAATATCAACACAAATTTTACATATGAAATAATATGAAATCCAAAGAAACAAAACAAATTAAAATCAACAAAATTTAAACAATCAAACAAGTTTAAAAATTTTTAAGAAAAGAGGAATTAGTTATAGAAAACTATATAAAAACTTAAATGTAAAGCAGGCATTTAAAACTTTTTATACAAGTACTATAAACTAAGAAGGACTTTTCCTAAAATCAAAATAAATTATTTCTGCTTCAAAATAAAATAAGGAGTGATTTTTTTGAAAATTCGAGACATTCAATACGAAAAAGCATCAAGAAAAGACTTTGCAAAAGTTGGAGACTACATCGAAATGCCAAACCTAATCAAAGTACAAAGAGACTCATACGACTGGTTTGTACAAGAAGGATTAGGAGAAGTACTAAAAGACATCTCACCAATCGAAGACTTCTCAGGAAACCTAGTACTAGAATTCTTTGACTACTATATGGAAGACAAAACAAAATACACACTAGAAGAAGCAAAAGAAAGAGACGCAACATACTCAACAAGATTGCACGTAAAAGTAAGACTAATAAACCGTGAAACAGGCGAAATAAAAGAGCAAGAAATCTATTTAGGAGATTTTCCACTAATGACAGATAGTGGAACATTCATAATAAATGGAGCAGAAAGAGTAGTAGTAAGCCAATTAGTACGTTCACCAGGATGCTACTATGACGAAATATTTGACACAAAAACAGGAAAAAAGACATACACATCAACAGTAATGCCACTAAGAGGAGCATGGCTTGAATACGAAACAGACGGAAACGACATATTCTGGGTACGTGTTGACAGAACCAGAAAAGTACCAGTAACAACACTATTAAGAGCAATAGGAGTAATTTCAGACGACCAAATAAGAGAATTATTTGGAGAAGAAGAATTATTAACAGCAACAATTGCAAAAGACACAATAAAAACCCAAGAAGAAGCACTAATTGAAATTTACAAAAAACTAAGACCAGGGGAATTGCCAACAGTAGAAGCTGCAAGAAACCTATTCAATGGTTTATTCTATGACACAAGAAGATATGACCTAGCAAAGGTGGGAAGATTCAAATTCAACCAAAAACTAGCTTTAGCTGGAAGAATAAAAGGCAAAATTTCAAGCCAAGACATAATAGACCCAGAAACAGGAGAAGTACTAGTACAAGCAGGAGAAGTAATTTCTGAAGAAGTTGCAGAAAACATCCAAAATGCAGGAATAAACATAGTAGATATAATGCAAGGCGAAAAACAAATAAGAATAATAGGAAATGGAACAGTAAATATCCACAAAGTATTACCAAATGTGGATTTAAGCTCATTACATTTCAAAGAAAACGTAAACTATGAAGTACTAAAAAGCATAATAGACACAACAGACGAAAAAAATCTTCTAAAAATCCTAAAAGAAAGATATGACGAACTAATACCAAAACACATAACAACAGAAGACATGATAGCATCAATAAACTTCTTACTAAACCTATCACACGGACTTGGCAAAAAAGACGACATAGACCACCTAGCAAACCGTAGAATACGTTGTGTAGGAGAGCTACTTCAAAACCAATTCAGAATTGGTTTAACAAGACTTGAAAGAGTAGTACGTGAAAGAATGACAATACAAGACCTAGATGTAGTAACACCACAAACTTTAATAAACACAAAACCAATCACATCAGCAATAAGAGAATTCTTTGGTTCATCACAATTATCACAATTTATGGACCAAACAAACCCACTATCAGAACTAACACATAAAAGAAGAATCTCAGCATTAGGACCAGGAGGACTAACAAGAGAAAGAGCAGGGTTTGAAGTACGTGACGTTCACTACACACACTATGGTAGACTATGCCCAATAGAATCACCAGAAGGACCAAACATAGGACTAATCTCAGCACTATCATCATTTGCACAAATAAACGAATATGGATTTATAGAAACACCATACAGAAAAATAGATCCAGAAACTCACAAAGCAACAGACATAGTAGAATACATGAGTGCAGATGTAGAAGATAACTACATAATAGCTCAAGCATCAGAACCAATGACAGAAGACGGAGAGTTCATAAATGACAGAATAAGAGTAAGATTCAAAAACGACATAATCGAAGTAGACAAAAACCAAGTACAATACATAGACGTATCACCAAAACAGCTAGTATCAATCGCAGCAGCAATGATACCATTCTTAGAGCATGATGATGCAAAAAGAGCACTAATGGGTGCAAACATGCAACGTCAAGCAGTACCACTATTAATGACAGAAGCACCAATAGTAGGAACAGGAATGGAATACAGAGCAGCAAAAGACTCAGGAATTTTAATTCTAGCAGAAGATGATGGAGTAGTAGAAAAAGTAACAGGTGACAATATCACAGTAAAATACAAAAACGGAAAAACAGTAGTACATAAATTACGCAAATTCAAAAGAACAAATGGTGGAACATGTATAAACCAAAGACCAATAGTAAAAACAGGCGAAATAGTAAAAAAAGGAGACGCAATAGCAGATGGACCATCTACAAAAAATGGAGAAATGTCACTTGGAAAAAATGTACTAGTAGCATTCTCAACATGGGAAGGTTACAACTACGAAGACGCTATCCTACTAAATGAAAGACTAGTAAAAGAAGATGTATTCACATCAATACACATAGAAGAATATGACTGCGAATGTCGTGACACTAAACTTGGACCAGAAGAAATAACAAGAGACATTCCAAATGTTGGAGATGACGTATTAAAAGACCTAGACGAAAACGGAATCATACGTATAGGAGCAGAAGTAAGACCAGGAGACATACTAGTTGGAAAAGTAACACCAAAAGGAGAAACAGAACTTACAGCAGAAGAAAGACTATTACGTGCAATATTTGGTGAAAAAGCAAGAGAAGTAAGAGACACTTCACTTAGAGTACCACACGGAGAAGCAGGAACAATAGTAGATGTAAAAATCTTCACAAGAGACAACTCAGACGAACTAGGACCTGGAGTAAACCAAATAATAAGATGTTATATAGCAACAAAAAGAAAAATATCAGTAGGAGACAAAATGGCAGGACGTCATGGTAACAAAGGTGTTATATCAAGAGTATTACCAGAAGAAGACATGCCATTTATG
Source organism: uncultured Clostridia bacterium (assembly GCA_944386775.1). Taxonomy (GTDB): domain Bacteria; phylum Bacillota; class Clostridia; order TANB77; family CAG-508; genus CAG-269. Next base: position 1,663 of record CALXCJ010000052.1, on the reverse strand, counting down.
CCAGACGGAACACCAATAGACATCTTACTAAACCCACTTGGAGTTCCATCACGTATGAACTTAGGACAAGTTCTAGAAGTACACCTAGGAGGAGCTGCAAAAGCACTAGGATGGCATGTATCAACACCAGTATTTGATGGAGCAACACAACAAGACGTAGAAGAATTACTAGAAAAAGCCGGAATGAGCAAAGACGGAAAATCAATACTATATGATGGAAGAACAGGAGAACCATTCGACAAACCAATAACAGTCGGAGTAATGTACATGTTAAAACTACACCACTTAGTAGACGACAAAATTCACGCACGTTCAACAGGACCATACTCACTAGTAACACAACAACCACTAGGAGGAAAAGCACAATTCGGTGGACAACGTTTCGGAGAAATGGAAGTATGGGCACTAGAAGCATATGGAGCAGCATACACACTTCAAGAAATGTTAACAGTAAAATCAGACGACGTAGTAGGAAGAGTAAAAACATATGAAGCAATAGTAAAAGGAGAAAACATCCCAGAACCAGGAATCCCAGAAAGCTTCAAAGTACTAGTAAAAGAACTACAATCACTAGGACTAGACGTAAGACTATACTCAGAAGACAACCAAGAACTAGAACTAAAAGAAAACATAGAAGACGGAATAGAATACGACCCAGAAAAAGACAAAAAAATACTAAACGAAGACGAAGTAGTAGCAGAAGGAGACCTAAAAGACGGCTATGAAGAAGACGACACAAACCTAGACTCAGAAGACGAAAAACCAGAAGAAGCAGGAATCCCACTAGAAGAAGACGAAATGCCACTAGAAGACGAAGAAAGTGACGAACTATTCAAAGACCTAGGGGACGAAGGAGAAGAAGAACTATTTGACTCTGACCTAGCAAGGGACAACCTAGAAAATGATGACGACAATTATTAAAATAAAAAAATAAAGGGACAATCAAGGACCGTCCCCAAAATCCCGTCTAGCCGGGATTTAAGGACCGTCCCTCGATCCCGAATTGAATAAATCTTAAAAAACAAGTAAGCGACTTTAGGGTATTGTTCGAGCGGTGGCTAGCTTAGGAGTTGTTTTAAGGTTACCCAAATTTAATTTTTATAGGGGGAAAAATAGTGGACGAATTAGATATTTTTAATAAGTTAAAAATAGGTATTGCATCAGATGAAAAAATAAGAGAGTGGTCAAAAGGTGAAGTAAAAAAGCCAGAGACTATAAATTATAGAACATTAAAACCAGAAAAAGATGGTTTATTTTGTGAAAGAATTTTCGGACCAGTTAAAGACTGGGAATGTCATTGTGGAAAATATAAAAGAGTAAGATATAAGGGAATTGTATGTGACCGTTGTGGAGTTGAGGTTACAAAATCAAAAGTTAGACGTGAGAGAATGGGACACATAGAACTTGCTGCACCAGTTGCACACATATGGTATTTTAAGGGAATACCAAGTAGGATAGCTTTAATGCTTGATGTATCACCAAGAAACCTAGAAAAAGTTATATATTTTGCTTCATATATTGTTGTAGATAAAGGAAGGACAGACCTTACAAAATGTCAAGTACTATCTGAAAAAGAATATCATGAAGCTATAGAAAAATATGGTAAAGGTTCTTTTAAAGCAAAAATGGGAGCAGAAGCATTAAGAAAACTACTAGAAGAAAT
>CALXCJ010000051.1 GCA_944386775.1 uncultured Clostridia bacterium | reverse complement strand
TATAGAGAAGTTGTAAGTGGTGAAACAATTAGTGAAAGAAAAGAAATGCAAAAACTTCTTAGAGATGTCGAGAATGAGAAGTGGACAGGAGTTTTAGTTGTTGAAGTAGAAAGACTTGCTCGTGGAGATACAGCCGACCAAGGTAGAGTTTCAAAAGCATTTAAATATTCCCATACAAAGATAATTACTCCTGTTAAAACATATGACCCTGATAATGAATTTGATGAAGAATACTTTGAGTTTGGCTTGTTTATGTCTAGGAGAGAATACAAAACCATAAATAGGCGTTTACAAAGAGGTCGTGAACTTTCTGTTTCTGAAGGTAAATTTGTTGGAAATATTGCTCCTTTTGGTTATGATAGAGTAAAACTAAAAAATGCAAAAGGCTATTGCCTATCTATAAATCAAGATGAAGCACCTGTTGTTAAAGAAATCTTTAGATTATATGCTTTTGAAAATGCCACTATAAATTCAGTTGCAAAACAATTAAATAAACTAAATTTAAAACCTAGAATTGCAAATGAGTGGTCCATTTCTTCTGTTAAGGATATTCTCTCTAACCCTACCTATATTGGTAAAATTGTATGGAATAGAAGGAAACAAAAAAAGAAAACCAAAAATGGACATCTTATTATTAGTAGACCTCGTAATAAAGATTATCTAATTTATGACGGATTGCATGAGCCTATTATTGATAATAAAACTTGGAAATTAGTGCAAGAAAAAAGAAAACAAAATATTCCAAAAGTAAAACATTATAACACTATTCAAAATCCATTAGTTGGTTTAGTATTTTGCGAAAAGTGTGGCAAACCTATGCAAAGAAGACCTTATACCAAAGCAAATAAGCCTGCAACTCTAATATGTTCCAACCCAAAGTGTGATAATGTGAGTTCTAAACTTTATATTGTAGAAAACAGGATTATTGAAGCATTAAAAATTTGGCTTAAAAATTATAAATTAGATTATTCAAGCAAAAATAACCTAAACTCTGATAACAATAAAATGATAGAAAAGTCTATTGGCACAACTAAAAAAGAATTAGAAAAAGAACATGCTAAACTTAATAAAATATATGAATTTTTAGAAAATGGAATATACAACAATGACGAATTTATAAGCCGTTCTAAAGCAATAAAAGACAATATTCAGTGTTTAGAAAGTAAGTTAAAAGAATACAATTCTATATTACAAAAAAATCTAGAAATGCAAAATCAAAAAGAAATTATAATACCAAAGCTAGAAAATATTATAGATTTATATTATAATTTAAAAACAGCTGAAGACAAAAATATTTTATTAAAAAGTATAATTAGTAAAGTTACTTATTTAAAAATAGAAAAGGCAATAAAAAAGGATTCTGACCCAACCAACTTTGAGTTACATATTTATCCTAAAATAGCTAAAATCTAATATTTTACAGTCAATAGCTAAGATTGTAATCCCTGCCTTTAGCTATTGACATCATAATGGTACTAATTCTTCAGTCCCAATATCATTCAAAACAGCCTTAGCCTTTTGGTCAGGCATACCAAACCTTTGAGACAAATACCTCAAAGAAGCGGCAAGTTCTCCATCAGGACCACCATATTGAGAAATAATATTTTTAGCAAGTTTTACATCAGTACACTTAATATTAATTGGATATTGCAAAGTCTTATTATAAGTCCACATTAAAAATTCCCCCTTTCCCAAGGCCAAGGTTCTTCAAGCCATCTCCACTTATTACAAGGGTAATTAATAGTAAGAGGACCAAAAACCTTTTGATATTTATCTTTTAACTCTTTTGCCTCTTTGCAATATTTTCTATGCAAGCAAAGAGCCTTTTCATCATCTGGGTGAGTATCTAGGTATAAAGCAAGTTCATTAATTGCAAAATCCAAACAGCGAATATTTTGAATCATTTCTATTCTTACATCACAATCAACAGTTCTTTCAGTATTATCACAATCACAATTACAATTACTTGAATGCATAACCATAGAATCATTTGTATTACTATTATTATAAAAATTATTCATTACAGTATAATTCGTACCTGAAACATTATTTGAATAACTATTCATCATATTATCATCAGAATTCATATTGCAAGAGCAATTTCTATTTTCATTTACTGACATTTATTGCACCCCTTTCCGATAGTGTTACGGCTTTCCAAATATGCAATTTCATCCATAGATTGACCTGGGTAATATGGGCTAACAAGTTCTGGAAAAATAGTACCCATTTTTAAACCAACACAAGGTTTAAAAGTTTTATCCATAGTTTGAATAGGAACATAACTTTGAGCAAGACTTGGGTTTTCTGGAAATACATTCATTTCTTCATCAAAACCACATTCACAACTATCAACATAATCATAACTAGAAGCAACATCATTACATTTATCTTCTAGAATTTCGTTTTGTAAATTACAAGAATTGTTAGAATAATTATTATTCATGCAAAAACATCTTCTTCTAAACATTAAAAATACCTCCTTTTAATTTCATTATATGTGCAAAATTGACAAATGGTACTAGAAAAAAACAAAAAGCTATGTTAAAATAAGCAAAAAAATGCAGAGAAAAATAAATAATATAGTAAAAAAGCAATGGCAAATAAAAATAATATAAAACAAAAAGAAAGGAACCTAAAAATATGGAAAATAAAATAAACCAAGAAATAGAAAAAAAGTTAAAAGAACTACAAGACACAAAATATCAAAAATTCCAACAAAAGTTATGTCCAAAAACAAGCAATATACTAGGAGTTAGAGTTCCAATTTTAAGAGATTATGCAAAAGAATTACTAAAAAAATATGAATATAAAGATTTAATAGAAAGCATCGAAAATAACTATTACGAAAAAATAATGTTAAAAGGAATGATAATAGGTTCAAACAAAAAATTAGAATTTAGCCAAATTTCAAAAGACATAGAAAATTTTGTGCCTCAAATAGATAACTGGGCAGTATGTGATACATTTTGCGCAGGGCTTAAAATTGTAAAAAAATATCCAGAAGAAATGTGGGAGTTTTTGCAAAAATATTTAAAATCTAAAAAAGAATATGAGGCAAGGTTTGGGATAGTAATATTACTTGATTACTACATAACAGAAAAATACATAGATGAAATATTAAAAATATTAGACAATATAAAAGTGCAAAAATATTATACACAAATGGCTGTCGCTTGGGCAATATCTATTTGTATAATAAAATTTTATGATAAAACTGTAGAATATTTAAAAAAATGTAACCTAGATGACTTTACATTTCAAAAATCAATTCAAAAAGCTATAGAATCATATAGACTAACAGATAAGCAGAAAGTATTTTTAAAAGAATTAAAAAATAAAAATATAAAATAGGAAGAAAAATAAAAAATAAATAAAGTGTTGCAAGCAATAGCATTTAAGGGATTAGAAAAAAAGATAAAAAAATTGCCTACATTTACTTGACACATACAAAAGAAAATAAAAAATAAAAAAAACTATACAAAATAAATAAAATAATGATATAATACAAATACAATAAAAGAGACTAAAAAATGGAGGAAAATTAAGTGGGAAATATTGTATTATTAGATGATTTAACAATAAATAAAATAGCCGCAGGCGAAGTAATAGAAAGGCCGGCATCTGTAATTAAAGAAATGATAGAAAACTCAATAGATGCAGGAGCAACAAATATAACAGTAGAGATACGAAATGGTGGGATATCATATATAAAAGTAACAGATAATGGAAAAGGAATAGCACAAGACGACCTAGAAATAGCATTTGAAAGACATGCAACAAGTAAAATAAGAAAAGCAGATGACCTAGACGAAATAACAACAATGGGGTTTAGAGGAGAGGCTTTAGCAAGTATTGCAGCAATAGCAAATGTCGAAATGGTATCAAAAACAGAAAACCAAAGTGCAGGCTACAAAATAGTAGTAGAAGCAGGAGATGTACTAGAAAAAGAAGAAACAGGATGTCCAAAAGGGACAAGCATAACAGTAAGAAATCTATTTTTTAATACACCAGTAAGATATAAATTCCTAAAAAAAGACTACACAGAATCAGGTTACATAGAAGATGTAATAACCAGAATTGCCCTAGTACACCCAGAAATTGCAATAAAACTAATAAACACAGGAAAAACTGTAATACAAACAAATGGAAATGGAGACCTAAAAACAGTAATATATAGCATATATGGAAAAAACGTTGCAGACGGAATAATTAATGTATCATACCAATATGAAGATATAAAAGTAGAAGGAGCAATAGGAAAGCCAGAAATTGCAAGGTCAAATAGATCAAACCAATTATTCTTTGTAAATAAAAGATACATAAAAGACAAAGTACTATCTGCTGCAACAGAACAAGCATATAAAGGAATGATACCAATAGGAAAATTTGCATTTGTAGTTTTAGATATAGAAATGAATCCATCAAAAGTAGATGTAAATGTCCATCCAGCAAAATTAGAAGTAAGATTCCAAGAAGAAAGCAAAGTATTCCAAGCAATATATCATGCAATAAAAGACTCTTTACTAAAAGGAGACCTTATCTCAGCAGAATCTAGCAAAGAAGAAAACAAAGGAGAAGAAAAACAAGTACAAAACAAGCCAGGACTATTTAGCATAAACAAACCAAATAGTGTAGAAATAGATAAATACATAGACCAAGAAAGTAAAATAAAAACAAATACCGGAAACAATATAGAAGATATATACCTAGAAAGGCAAAAAAAACAAAATAGTGAAATAACAAAAATCAAAAATACAATGAGTCAAATAGGTGAGTCAATAAATACACAAAATACAATAAGCCAAATAAAAGGTGGACCAATAAATACACAAGACATATTAGAAAAGCTAAAAAAATTGCAACAAGGAATAAAAGAAGAAGTAGAAAAAAATCCAAATATAAAACTAAACGAAAATTATATAAAAATAGCAAACCTAGAAAATCAGAAAAATAATACATTTGCAAATACACAAAATACAGAAAATAATAATGCAGTAGAAAATAATTTAAAGCAAAATGTACAATCAAACAATATTTTAGCACTAAATAATGAAAAAGAAACTAATAAAGAAAACAAAGTAGAAGAAACAAACAAAGCTCAAGAGAACCAAAAACAAAATACAACTACCAATCAAGAACCAATAAACCAAAACGAAAACACAAATGGTCAAGAACAAACAAACCAAAATGAAAACGCAAATATTGGTCAAGAGCAAACAAACCAAAATGAAAACGCAAATATTGGTCAAGAACAAACAAACCAAAATGAAAATGCAAATATTGGTCAAGAACAAACAAACCAAAATGAAAATGCAAATATTGACCAAGAACCAAAAGACCAAAAAGCAAGCACAAATCAAAGCATAAATGAAAAGCTTGCAAAAGAAGGAATGAAACTATTAGACACTATCGAAGAAGAAATTCCAGAAGAAAACAAAAAAGACTTAAAATTAATAAAAGAAAAAATGAAAGAACTAGAAAACAATACATACACTGAGCCAGTAGACTTTGACGAAATGTATAGAAAACTTTTTAAACCAAACGAAAAACTAGAAGAAAAAGATGAAAAAAATAAGCAAGAAGAAGCAAACAAAATGGAATTAGCCTATGCAGGATTAGAAAATAGTTCATTATTTGAAAACATAGAAGAATACAAAAAACCTACATACAAATTTATAGGAATAGTATTCAAAACCTACATAATAATAGAAATGAATGATGAAATGTATGTAATAGACCAACACGCAGCACATGAAAGAATTATGTATGAAAAAGTAAAGAAAAATTATTATAGTGAAGACTCAAAAGACTCTCAAATGTTATTATTGCCAGATATAATAACATTAACACATAAAGAAATGGATATTGCCAAAGAAAACATGGCTATGTTTGAAAAAGCAGGTTTTACACTAGAAGAATTTGGTGAGAACACAATAAAACTAGTTGGAGTACCAACAGTTTGTATAGATTTAAATACAAAAGATTTATTTTTAGAAACACTAGACGAAATAAATACAGTAGCAAGAACAGCAAAACAAGAAAAAGAAGAAAAATTTATAGCAACAGTAGCATGTAAAGCAGCAGTAAAAGCACATATGGCATTAACAAAAGAAGAAGTAGACAGCCTAATGGATAAATTATTAGAATTACCAAATCCATTCACATGTCCACATGGAAGACCAACAGCAATAAAAATGTCAAAATATGAAATAGAAAGAAAATTCGCAAGGAAATAAGATATAAAATTTTATTTCAAAAGATACAAAATTAATAGTAAGGAAGAGAAAAAATGGCATTAATAGTAATAACAATATTAATAATATATATAGTTTTAACAATATGGAGCTGGAAAAACTTAGGATATATAGAAAAACGCAAAAAAATAATATATATTGCACTAGGTTTGATAATAACATATATATTAACACTTATAATATTTATAAATTCAAAAGGAGATATCACATATCCAAATAATGAAATAGAAAAAGTTATGCAAAATATATTAGTAATACTATTTACAGGAGTAAATGCATGTATTATAATGCCATATATAGCAAAAACTTTAGATAAAATACATGAAAATGAAATAACAAAAGAAAAGTTAATAACAAGAATTATAGTAATAATAGTAGTTTTAGCTATAATATACGTTTTTGAAGGAGAATATATAAAAAGCATACAAAATGGAATTATAAATGTTATAGAAAATTTAAATAAATAGAAACTAAAAGATAAAATATTAAAACTCAAGGATTATATATTAAAAAAGGTAAAATATTAAAACTTAAGAGTTATATATAAAAAAAGGTAAAAATATTAAAACTCAAGGACTATATATAAAAAAATAGTAATAGAAAAAAGAGTTATATGTAAAAAATAAAAATTAGAACCTATATATTCAAGGCTTGTGCCTTAAGCGAAAGGAATGAAAAAAATGCAGAAGCCAAAAGTTATAGTAATATGTGGACCAACAGCATCTGGCAAAACAGAATTATCAATAACACTAGCAAAAAAAATAAATGGCGAAATAATATCAGCAGACTCAATGCAAATATATACAGATATGAATATAGGAACAGCAAAACCAACCAAAGAAGAAATGCAAGGTATAAAACACTATCTAATAGATTTTTTAAAGCCAAATAAAAGATACAGTGTAGCAGATTACAAAAAATCAGCTAAAAGTGCAATAAAAGAAATTCTAAAAAAAGGCAAAACTCCAATAGTAGTTGGAGGAACAGGATTATATATCGACAGTTTAATATATGAAATAGAATATCCAGAAATAAAATATGATCCTGATTATAGAAAAAAATTAGAAGACGAAATACAAGAAAATGGACTAGAAACTTTATACCAAAAAGCACAAAAAATAGATCCAAAAGCAATAGAAAAAATAAGCCCAAATGATAAAAAAAGAATTATGCGAATACTTGAAATATATAAGGCAACTGGAAAAAGTAAAACAGAACAAGAAATTTTATCAAGAAAAAAGGAAGTAGAATTTGACTATAAAGTATATGCCATAAACTGGGAAAGACAAACACTTTATGAAAGAATAAATAAAAGAGTAGACCAAATGATAGACCAAGGGTTGATACAAGAAGTACAAAAAATACTTTCTAAATATGAAGAATTTCCAACAGCAATGCAAGGCTTAGGATATAAGGAAGTTGTTACATATTTAAATCATGAATGCACAAAAGAAGAAATGATAGAAAAAATAAAAATGGAAACAAGAAGATATGCCAAAAGACAAATGACATGGTTTAGAAAAAATAAACAAACAATTTGGCTTGAAGGTAAAGAGGGTGTGCAAAATAATATTAACATTATTTTGGAGGGAATAAATTGAACAAAAAAAAGATAAAAAAGATCATAATTATAATAGCCGCAATGTTAATATGTATTTATCTAATTTATACTATTTATCTATTAATGAAAGAGCCAACAAACATATTTACAGTAGAAAATGGAAGAGTATCACAAGAAGAAACAATTGTAGGATACATAATAAGAGATGAACAAGTTGTAAAAGGAGAAAACTACAAAAACGGAATTAAACAAATAAAAGCAGAAGGCGAAAAAGCAGCAAAAGGAGAATCTATATTTAGATATTATAGTAAAAATGAAGATGAGTTAATAAAGCAAATTTCTGAATTAGACCAACAAATTCAAGAAGTTATGGAAAACCAAAAAGGACTATTTCATTCAGATGTTAAATTAATAGAAAATCAAATAGATGAAAAAGTAGAAAAATTAAATCAAAATACAGATGTAAATGTATTAACAGAGCTAAAAAAAGAAATAAATGAATTAATAACAAAAAAGGCAAATATCATAGGAGATGAAAGCCCATCAGGTTCATACCTAAAACAATTAATAAATCAAAGAAGTAGTTTAGAAAATGAACTAAATTCAGGAGCAGAATACATAAAAGCACCAGAAAGTGGTATAGTTTCATATAAAGTAGATGGTTTAGAAGAAATTTTAACTCCAAATAATTTTTCAGGGTTAACTAAAGAATATTTAGAAGGACTTAATTTAAAAACAGGAAATATTATAGCGACTAGTAGCGAATGTGGTAAAATAATAAACAATTTTGAATGTTATATTGTGACGATTTCAAGTTCCGAAGAAGCCAAAAATGCAAAAATTGGAGATAAAGTAAAATTAAGATTATCAAATAATACAGAAGTAGATGCTGAAATATCATACATATCTCAAGAAAATGAAGAAGAAATGTTAATAGCATTAAAAATTAATGAACAAATATCAGAACTTACAAACTACAGAAAAATGTCCTTTGATATAATTTGGTGGAGTTATTCAGGTTTAAAAATACCAAATCAAGCAATAGTAGAACAAGACGGCTTAAAATATGTAGTAAGAAATAGAGCAGGGTATTTAAGCAAAATATTAGTGAAAGTAGAAAATCAAAATGATAAATATGCGCTAGTATCTAGTTATGATAATGAAGAACTAAAAGAATTAGGTTTTGCAGACTCAGAAATAGCATCAGCAAAAACATTATCAGTATATGATGAAATATTATTAAATCCAGATCTAAGCAAAGTAGAATAAAATTTAATATTACAAATATGTTACAAAAATATTAAAATAATATTACATTCGTAAAAACTATTGACAAAAGCTAAAAAAAAGTAGATACTAATAGCAACATTGTTATAAATAATGAATTTTAGGAGGTTTTTTTATGTCAGGAGCTATCATGAACAAAGTGTGGGATTTATTTGGAATGGACTCAGCAGAAAGAGATGACTATGAAGAAGATAATGTATATGACTATGAAAATGATGATGAAGAAGAAGTAGAAGAAGATAGAAAATTTTTCGGAAGAAAAAATAACAATAGTGCAAATAACAAAGTTGTAAATATGCCACAACAACAAATGCAAGGACAAGCAATAAAAATGGTAATATCACAACCAACAACATTTGAACAATCAGACGAAATATGTTCTTTCTTAAAAGAAAAAAAATCAATCATAGTAAACTTAGAATATGTAAATAAAGATGTAGCAAGAAGAATAGTAGACTTTATTAGTGGTGGAGTTTATGCACTAAATGGATACATCCAAAAAGTATCAAACTCTATATTTTTAGTTGCACCTTCAAACTATGAGATTACAAATGAAATGGCAAGAGAAGAAATGAAAAGCAAATTATCAGTTTCATGGCTTAAAAACAACAATCTAAACTAGTTTAGATTAAAAGTTAAGGAGGAAGAAATGATAACACCATTAGATATAGAAAATAAAAGATTTTCAAAACAAAAATTAGGACGGATACAACGTAGAAGAAGTTGATGATTTTTTAGATGAACTAACAGTTGATTATGAAAAAAATTATAAAGAAGTTACAGAACTAAGAAATAAAGTAGAAGAATTAAATAATAGTCTAATCCAATATAAATCAATAGAATCAACACTACAAAACACACTAGTAATGGCTCAATCAACAGCCGAAGAAGTAAAAAATGTAGCAAAACAAAAAGCAGACCAAATAGTAGAAGAAGCAAAAGCATCAGCACAAAAACAAGTTGATGACTTAAACAATGAAATAGTAAGAAAACAAAAAGAAATAGAAGATGTAAAAAAACAATTTGATATATATAAAGCAAAAATGGAATCACTACTAATATCACAATTAGAATTATTAAAAGAAGTAAACAAGGATAGTGAATAAATAAAATCAAAAATAGCGAATAAAACAATAAAAGCAAAAAGCCTAAGAAGTAAACTATTAAAAATAGTAAAATAAAAGTCTTAAAAATACAAAGATTAAAAGCAAAAATAACTTTTAATTTAAACAAACAATTTAGAAATAAAAACAAAAGAAACCAAAACCACACAAGATAAAAAACAGTTAAAACATAAAATTTAGCTGTTTTTTATCTTTTTTTGGGCGAAATAAAAATAAAAAAGAAATTATGTAAAAAAGATGTTACAAAATAGCAAATTATTACAGAACTGTTAAATGTATGTTACAATTTCATTAATACTATTGACAATATGAAAAAAAAAGATAAAATATTACCATAGGAGAAAACTACAAAAATGAGAATTATAAGTGGAACAGCAAAAGGAACAAAATTATATTCACTAGAAGGCAAAACAACAAGACCAACATTAGACCGAGTAAAAGAAGCATTATTTAATATAATACAAAATGAAATTAAAGGAAGTATATTTTTAGATTTATTTTCAGGAAGTGGAGCAATAGGATTAGAGGCAGCAAGCAGAGGAGCAAAAAAAGTAATATTATGTGATGCAAACAAAAATGCAGTAAACATAATAAAGAAAAACATAGAAAAAACGCACCAAGAAAAAAGCACAATATTATACCAAAAAGATTTTAAAGAAGTATTAGAAACAAAAATAAATGAGAAATTAGATTTAATATATATTGATCCGCCATACCAATCTAATTATGCAATAAAAGCAATAGAAATACTTGTAACAAAAGAACTATTAAACCAAAATAGTCAGGTTATAATAGAAACAGACAGAAGAGAAGAAATAGAAGAAGAAATAAAAAAGAACGAAAAAATAAAAGGGAAAATAGATATAATAGATACAAGAAAGTATGGAAGAGCAACACTAATATTTTTAAAATTAGTCTAGTTGCAAACAATAGAAAGGGGTAAAACCATGGAAATATTTACATTATTAGATACATTGGAGGATTTATTAGAAAATAGTAGAAGCTTACCATTTTCTAACAAAAGCCTAGTTGAAAAGGACGAAATGCTTGATTTAATAAAAGAAATGCGTCTTAAATTACCAGACGAATTAAAACAAGCAAAATGGGTAAAAGAAGAAAGACAAAGAATATTAGTTGAAGCTCAAAAAGAAGCAGATGGAATAGTAAAAGAAGCAGAAAATAGAATAATTGCAATGGTAGATGAACACGAAATAACAAGAAAAGCATATGACCAAAAAACAGAAATAATTGAAGCAGCAAACGAAATGTCAAGAGAAATTTCAAATGGCACAAAAGAATATGCAGATAACTTGCTAGGTCAAGCAGAACAAGTTTTAACAGAAACATTACAAAGCTTAGAAAAAAATATAGGACAAACACTTAATGCTATGCAAATTTCATTAGAAGATACTATAAAAACTGTTCAAAACAGTAGGAAAGAATTGAAATAGATAGTTTGAAAAATAAGATTTAAAATATGGTTTAAAATAGGATATAAATAAAATTTAGAATAAGCTTTAAAATATATTTAGAATAAACTTTATATAGGAGATTAAGGAACAAGGATTCATTTTTATATATGGATTTTTGTTTTTTTGTCTTTTTGTTTTTTTATTTTATATTATTGTTAATAATTTAAATATGACAATGTATACACATTAAATTATTAGACATAAATCATAATGATAAGTTTGTGTTACAATTCACGGCTTAAAACAGGCCGCCCTCTAAGGCTTTATTTATATAAAATTTATTCCATTCCTCGGCTCAATACGCGATTTAGCCCTTCTA
>CALXCJ010000050.1 GCA_944386775.1 uncultured Clostridia bacterium | reverse complement strand
GGATTGATTTTATGCAATTAGTAAACATAGGATTTGGTAATATAGTTTCAGCAGCAAGGATTGTAGCAATAGTAAGTCCAGAATCAGCACCAATAAAAAGAATGGTCCAAGAGGCTAAAGATAACAAAACAGCAGTAGATGCTACATATGGAAGAAGAACAAGAGCTGTTTTAATAATGGATTCAGGCCATATAATACTATCTGCTGTACAACCAGAAACAGTAGCAAGCAGATTAGATAAAGACATAGGAACAATTCAGAACATAACAGAAGATGAAAAAGAATAAAAAATAAATTTTAAAAGAACAAAATATATAAAATGGAGGTAATGTAAAATGATGGTAAAACCAACAGTAGGAGAATTATTAGAAAAGGTAGATAATAGATATTCACTAGTTATAATGACTGCAAAAAGAGCAAGACAACTAGCACAAGGAGCCCAACCCCTAACAGACAAAAAAGAAGCATCATATGTTACTTTAGCAGCAGATGAAATTGCAGAAGGGAAGGTTACAATATGCTAGTAATTCTATCAGGTGTATCAGGAGCAGGAAAAGATACAATAAAAAAAGAACTAATAAAAAGAATGGAAAATGTAATATCACTTCCTTCATACACATCTAGAAGCCCTAGAGAAGGAGAAGAAGAAGGAGTACAATATCATTTTATATCAAAAGAAGAATTTGTAGAAAAAATAAAAAATGAAGAATTTTATGAATATGATATACATCATAACAATTATTATGGAACATCTAGAAAACTAATGAATGAAAAAATTCAAAGCGGAAAAATAATTGTAAAAGATATTGAAGTAAATGGAACTGAAAATCTATTAAAAATATTACAACATGAAACAAAACTAGTAACAATCTTTCTAAAAGTAGAAAGAGAAGAACTAAAAAGAAGATTATTAAATAGAGGAGATAATCTTACAGAAGAAGATATGGAAATAAGGCTTGGTAGATTAGATTATGAAGAATCTAAAATAGGGCTATATGATTATGTTATAAAAAACGACGACTTAGAAAAAACAGTGCAAATCATAATGACAATTATAGAAAACGAAAAAAGATTAGAAAACGAAAAAAATTAAAAACTCTAAAAATAGAACACAAAAATTAGAAAAAAGTTAGAAGGCAAAGAAAAGCAAAACAAAAAATAACAAACTAAAAGACAGAAAAATAGAAAATAACAAAAACACAAAAAATTTACTAAAGTAAAATAAAAAAAGAGGTGCAGTAATGTTAGCAATACTTACAATAATATATATATTAGTTTTTTTAATATTTGGCTTAGTAGTATTTTCCATTATGCAATTAAAACTTGCAGGAATTAAAGTAAAAGATTTCTGGAGTTTTATTGAGGCGAATCAATTATTAGATAAATTATATACATTTGCAATGCAATATAATAATATGTCACCACAAGAACAAGTGATATATTTATCAGAAGCAGAAAAAATATTCACAGCTTTTGACAAAATACCACAAGAATTATGGAGCGAAGAATATGAAAAATACAAAAAGGTATTAAAAAAATATAATGATATAAAAATGATAAGATGGGCCTCAAATTAAGAAAGAATTAAAAATTATATATAATTTATACATAATTAACAAGAATGTATAAAAGATAGGTCTTAAAAAAGGCCTTATTTTTTGGCTTTTTAAATAGAAATGAAAAATAGTAATAAAAATAGAAATAAATTATAAAAATTTTCATAAGAGAAAGGATGAAATTTTCAATGCAACAAAACATAAAAACAAGACGTATTATCTTTTTAGTATTAATGATAATTACAGCAATAACAATTTTTATATTCTCAAGTCAAGATGGAGAAAAGTCTACTTCAACAAGTGATAATTTTATAAAACAAATTGTAAAAATTTTTAAAGGGAACGATATAAGTGAGTTAGAACTTGAAGAAATTACAGATAGCATAAGCTTCTATATAAGAAAATTAGCCCATTTTACAATATATACAATATTTGGAATAACCACATTTGGATTTATAAATACATTTGAAATAGATAAAAAGAAAAAAATTATAATTGCTCTATTAATAGGTGCAATATATGCAAGCACTGATGAATTTCATCAATTATTTTCATCTGGAAGGTCTGCAAGTATAGTTGATGTATGTATAGATACAAGTGGAGTACTTTTTGGAATATTGCTTGCACAGCTTAGCATTTATATTTTTAGTAGAATAAAAGTTAAAAATTAATGAGAAAAATTTTGTACAAAAATCCTGACAACAAAGAATATATCAATCTTTGAAGTCATAAATTACGAATTCAAACACTCGTGGTGAAAAACAAAAAAATATACTGAATAATATAG
Source organism: uncultured Clostridia bacterium (assembly GCA_944386775.1). Taxonomy (GTDB): domain Bacteria; phylum Bacillota; class Clostridia; order TANB77; family CAG-508; genus CAG-269. The sequence goes on along the minus strand of CALXCJ010000050.1, from coordinate 9,922 downwards.
ACAAAAAAATATAATAATGATATAATTTGTAAAAATTAAAAGAAAGAAGAGGGATAATATGCAAGGAAAACACTCAAGTAGTAATGATAGAATAGAAAAAAACGCAAGAAAAGAGCCAAAGAAAAAAAGAACAGGGCTAAAAGTATTTGGAATTATAGTACTAGTTTTAATAATAATATTAGTAGCAATAATAGGAGCAACATATTGGTATATAACAGATAAATTAGGAAAAATTCAACACGTTGACATAGACATAAGTCAGCTTGACATCTCAGAAGAAGCAGAAAAGAACCTATCAGGATTTAGAAACATAGCACTATTTGGAATAGATAGTAGGTCAATAGATGACTATGGAGAAGGAAATAGAAGTGACTGTATAATAATTGCAAGTATAAATAACTCTACAAAAGAAGTAAAATTATTATCAGTATACAGAGATACATATGTACAAATAGAAGGTCATGGTCTAGACAAAATAACACATGCTTATTCATACGGAGAAGCACCACTTGCAATAAGCACATTAAATACAAACTTAGATTTAAACATCAAAGAATTTGTAACTGTAAACTTTGATGCAGTAGCAGAAGCAATAAATGCCTTAGGTGGAGTAACAATAGATGTAGAACCAGAAGAAGTACAATATATAAACAGCTATATAGGCGAAACATCAAAAGTAACAGGAATAAGCACAACTAAAATTTCAGGATCAGGAAGACAAACTCTAGATGGTATACAAGCAGTAGCATATGCAAGAATAAGATATACATCAGGAGGAGATTATAAAAGAACTGAAAGAATGAGAACAGTAGTAGAAGCTATGTTCAATAAATTAAAAACCAAAAGTATCGGAGAAATAAACTCTTTTGCAGACAAAATATTGCCACTAATATATACAAACATAGACTCAGGTGATATGATAGCAATGATACCAGACTTAATGCAATACAAAATAACAGAAAGCATAGGATGGCCATATGAAACAAAAGGAATTACTTTAGACAGATGGTACGGAGTACCAGTAACACTAGAAAGCAATGTATCACAATTACACAAAGAATTATTTGGAGAAGAAAACTATGAACCAACAAGTACAGTACAAGAAATAAGTAATAAAATAGTAAATAAAACAGGATATAGACAATAATAAATAATTCCTAAATCAAAATATAAGAGCATGTCAAGATTTATAGAAAACTTCCTATAAATCCTGACATCATCAAATATAAACAATAAGAGCAAATTAAATGTAATTGGAGGTAACTTTATAATGAACGCAGGATACAATATAAATGAAGAAATAGCACTTGATAGAAATATAATAGTACCTGAAATAATAAACAATGCCAAAAAAATAAGATATACATCAGTAAAAAGAATATTAGACGTAATAATTTCTACTATAGGTCTAGTCCTATTATCTCCTATATTTTTACTAATTGCAGCCATTATAAAAACAGATTCTAAAGGGCCAGTAATATATGCACATAAGAGAATTGGAAAAGACGGAAAAGAAATAAAAATATATAAATTCAGAACAATGTATGAAAACGCAGATGAAATGATAAAAGAATTTACCGAAGAACAAATGAAAGAATGGAAAGAAAACTTTAAATTAAAAGATGACCCAAGAATAACAAAAGTAGGAAAATTTTTAAGAAAAACAAGCCTTGATGAATTACCACAAATAGTTAATATAATAAAAGGGGAATTATCAATAGTAGGACCAAGGCCAGTAATAGATGAAGAACTTGAAAAATATGGAGAAAATAAAGCTAAATTTTTAAGTGTCACACCAGGTCTTACTGGTTTTTGGCAAGCAAATGGAAGAAGTGATACTACATATGAGCAAAGAATGCAAATGGAATTATATTATGTAGACAACTATAATTTTAAACTAGATTTTCAAATATTTATAAAAACATTTTCAGCAGTAATAAAAAAAGAAGGGGCAGTATAAGTGAAAAATATCAAAATAATAGTCGCAACACATAAAAAATATGAAATGCCAAAAGAAGATATATATTTGCCAGTCCAAGTAGGAAGCGAAGGAAAAGAAACTTTAGGCTACCAAAAAGACAATGAAGGTGAAAATATATCTTCTAAAAATCCATATTATTGTGAACTTACAGGTATGTATTGGGCTTGGAAAAACTTAAATGCAGAATATATTGGTCTTGCACATTATAGAAGGCATTTCACAAAAGCAAAATTATGGACAATAAATGCAAAAAATAAATTTCAGAAAATATTAAATAGAAAACAAGCAGAAGAAATTTTAGAAAAAACAGATATAATATTACCTAAAAAAAGAAAATACTATATCGAAACTATATACTCACATTATAAACATACAATGTACATAGAACCATTAGATGAAGCAGGAAAAATAATAAAAGAAAAAGTGCCAGAATATTATAATGAATTTGAAAATTTAAAAAAACGTAGATCAGCACACATGTTTAATATGTTTATAATGAAAAAAGAAATATTTGACAAATACTGCAAATGGCTATTCCCAATACTATTTGAACTAGAAAAAAGAATAGACCCTAAAAAATACAATGACTTCCACGCAAGATATTTAGGAAGAATATCAGAAAGATTACTTGATGTTTGGATAAATACAAATAAATTAAAATATAAAGAAATAAATGTAATTTATATGGGAAAAACAAATTGGGTAAAGAAAATAGCATCAGTTATAAAAGCAAAAATCACAGGGAAAAAATATGAAAAAAGTTTTTAGAAAAGGCGTAGAAATGAAAGATTTAATTACTGTAGTTGTACCAGTATACAAAGTTGAAAAATATATAGATAGATGTGTAACTTCCATAATAAACCAAACATATAAAAACTTGCAAATAATACTAGTAGATGATGGCTCACCAGATAATTGTGGAAAAATATGTGATGAATATGCAAAAAAAGACAATAGAATAGAAGTAATACATAAAGAAAATGGAGGACTATCAGACGCAAGAAATGCAGGAATAAATATTGCAAAAGGGAAATATATTGCATTTGTAGATTCAGATGATTATGTTGCAAATGATTATATAGAATATATGTATAAAATACTAAAAAAAGAAAATGCAAAAATATCTATATGTGAACTTCAAATAGTATGGAAAAATACAAAAATAGAAGAAAAAACAAATTTACAAGAAAATAAAGAAATAGAAAAAAATAGAAAAATAAAAGAAAATGAAGTACAAAAACTAACATCTAAACAAGCATTAGAAAACTTATTATATTCCCAAGGAATAGATGTATCTGCTCCACGGAAAACTATTTGAAAAAACTTTATTTGACGATATAAAATTTCCAAAAGGTAAAGTATATGAAGACACAGCAATTATGTACAAATTATTTGAAAAGGCTAAAATATTAAGTTTTGGAAACAAAAAATGTTATTATTATATAGCAAGATGCGACTCTATATCTAAAAGTAAAGGCTATAACAAAAAAGAAGAAGACTACATAAAAAATACAAACCAAATGCTTGAATATATAAAAAATAAATATCCAGAATTGAAGCAGGCTGTAAACAGATTTTATGTATATGCAAATTTTAGAATATTAAGGATGTTAATTTTTACAAAACCAAGAAATAAAGAGATGGAAAAAGAAATATCTAAAAAAATAAAAAAATATAAAAAAGATGTTTTTAAAGATAAAAATACACCAAGAAGAGACAAAATAGCAATTATAACATTAAACTTTGGACTTCCAATATTTAAATTTACTTGGAATATGTACTGTATTATAACAGGAAGAATATAAAATATCAAAAATGACGTAAAGAATAATGTAAATAACTACTAAAAATGACATAAGGAAGATTATAAATAAAATACTAAAAATGACATAAAAAAGAACATAAATAAGATACTAAAAAATGAAAGGAGATACAATATAAATTTATGAAACTAAATTTATATAAAAAAGACAAATGATTGTATATATAGTAATGTTATTAATATCAATAATATTTTTAAAACTAGCAGAAAAACAAGAAAAAAAGAAACTAAAAATACTCATGCTCATCTTAGCCGTAGTTCCCTTTTTTCTTGTTTCAATATTAAGATATGATCTTGGAACAGACTATCTAAAAAGATATGTACACGACTTTAATGAAATGGCACAAGGAAGAAATGTAGAAAACTTAGAAATAGGATTTAAACTATTAATACAATTTTGTTTAATATTCACAAATAATCCTAATATTTTATTTATAATTACTAGTGCAATAATTTTAGGATTTATTATGTATACAATATTTACAAAATCAAAAAACTACATATTAAGTATATTAATATTTTTTTTATGTGGATTTTTCTTTAATTCATTAAATCTAGTAAGACAATATATAGCAATAAGTTTAATCTTATTTGGTTATAAATTTTTATTAAAAGAAAAAAAATATTATTTTGCATTTATCATATGCACTTTAATTGCAACAACTATGCATAGCACTAGCATAGTTGCGATAATCTTAGTATTTTTAAATAAAAAAGAAATAATGAACTATAAATGGCTTATACCAATAAGTTTAGTAATACTACTTGTAAATGAAAATTTATTTGAACTAATAAAACCTATAATACAAAACACAAGATTTAATGTATATTTAACAGGAAATATGGCAAAAGGTGAAGTATCTATTCTTTACATATTAGAAAACTTTTTAGTTTATATTTTCATGTATTATATTTATACAAAAAATAAAAAAATTGACCAAAACGGAAAAGAAGAAACATTACTGCTAAATATCCAAGGACTTTCACTACTTACAACTGTATGTGGAGCATGCCATATGCAATTTATGCGTATAGCACTATATTTCTTTATTTTTCAAATAATTTCAATACCACTATTTATATACAAAATACCAATAAATGAAGTAAAGCAAGACATAGAAAAGCTATTTAAAAAATTAAAAATATCTTCAAAAAAAATAAACTTAGAAAAAATTATGCCCAAAATTAAAGAAATAACAAGTGCAATATTTATTATATGCTTATTATGTGTATTTTGGCACACAAATATAAAAAACAATGATAATGAAGTAGTACCATATAAAACAATATTAAATAAGGAAATATCAATAGGTGAAAAATAATGTTAAAAGAAACTATATCAATAATTATGCCAGCATATAATGCAGAAAAAACTATAGAAACTGCAATAAATTCAGTACTTAAGCAAAGTTACAAAGCAATAGAGCTTATAATAATTAACAATGGCTCAAAAGATAAAACACAAGAAATAATAGAAAAATATAAAAAACAAACACAAGAAACAATAGAAAAAGATAAAAGCGAAACACGAGAAATAATAGCGAAATATAAAAATCAAACGCAAGAAACAATAGAAAAAGATAAAAGCGAAACGCAAGAAATAATAGAGAAATATAAAGACAAAACAACAGAAAATGTAACTATAAAAAATATAAACTTAGAACTTGCAAATGTAAGTAATGCAAGAAATGTAGGAATTGAACAAGCAACAGGAAAATATATAGCATTTTTAGATGCAGATGATGAATATGAAAAAAATTTTATTCAAAACATGCAAGAAACAATAAAAAAAACAAATTCTGAAATTGCAACTTGTGCATACAAAACAAAAAATAGTAAAAAAATATGGAACTTAGAAAAATATGAAAAAATAGAAAACACAGCAAATATAAAAGAATACTTAGAAATTTTAAAAGAAAATTATTTATTTAATCAAATATGGAACAAACTATATATTACAAAAATAATTAAAGAAAATAATATAAAATTTAGCAAAGATTTTGAACTTGGAGAAGATTTATTATTTAACCTGCAATATTTAAAAAATATAAATAAAGCAAGCTACATAAATGATGAATTATATATATATACAGATGGAGAAAATGGCTTAAATTTAAAATATAGAAAAGATAAATTTAAAATAGAATATGAATTAACTAAAAATTTAGAAACTTTTTACAAAGAAAAAAAATATGATTTAAATTATATATATAATAGATATGCAAGAGTCTATTATAATGGGATATTAAACATATATAATAAAAATAATAGGCAAACAAAAAAAGAAAAAGATAATGAATTGAAAAAATTTATAAATACAGAGCAATATAAAAAAGATTTAGAATTTCTAAAAGATAAAGTAACAGATAAAAAATTTAAAATAGCAGTAAAATATTTTTTTACAAAAGGAAGCTTGCCAATAAAAATTTTTATATTTTTAAATAATATCAGAAGAAAATAGATTTTTAAAATTGGAAGGAAAATAAAACATGAAAGTATATGTAAATGCATATCTAGCAAGAAATTTAGGAGATGATTTATTCGTAAAAATATTAACAGATAGGTACAAAAATCATAAATTTTATAGTATATCAAAAGGATTTAAACATTACACGAAAAACAATTTAAAAGTTTATTCAAATCCTTATATATTCAGAATTTTAAAAAAATTTCAATTAGAAAAATATTTAGCAAATAGATATGACCTAGTAGTTTCAATCGGTGGAAGCATGTATATTGAAAATAATGACAGCAAAAGAGACTTCTCACTTGGAAAAAATAAATATTATATACTTGGAAGCAACTTTGGACCATATAAAACAAATGAATATTATAAAAACTTATATGACTTTTTTAAAAATGCAGAAGATGTATGTTTTAGGGAAAAATATTCATATGAACTTTTTAAAAGCTTGCCAAATATAAGATATGCCTCAGACATTGTATTTAATTTAGATGTAAAAGACATTAAAAATACAAATAAGAAAAAAGTTATATTTTCAATAATATCATGTGAATATAAGATAGGGCTAGAATATAAAAAAGATTATGAAGAAAAAATGATTGAAATGATAAAATTTTTCATAAAAAAAGGATATGAAATATGCTTAATGTCATTTTGCAAAGAAGAAAAAGATGAAGAAGCAATAGAGGCAATCTTTCAGCAATGTTCAGAAGAATTAAAACAAAAAATAGAAAAATACTTTTATAGAGGAAATATAAAAGAAGCATTAGATATAATTGGGGATTCTAGTTTAATGGTAGGTAGTAGATTTCATGCAAATATTATAGCACTCTTACTTGGAAAAAAAGTTATACCAGTTTTATATAGTGATAAAACAAAACATGTAATTGAAGATATGGAATTAAACTTAAAAATGATTGACATAAAAGACATTAAAAACTTTAATATAAAAGAAAATGAAGAAATTCTACTACAAGAACAAAATAATACAAAAAAAATATCAGAAGCAATTAAAGATGCAAGCAGACAATTCGAAGAATTAGACAAAATATTAGGAAAGGAACAATAATGGGAAAAGGAAAAGAACTATTGAAAAATACGGCAATAGTAACAATTGGAAAAATCTCAACACAATTAATAACTTTTTTTCTATTGCCTATTTATACAGCAGTACTAACAAATGAAGAATATGGAGTAGTAGATTTATTAAATACAATTGTTAATCTTCTTCTTCCAATAGTAACTTTGCAAATAGAGCAAGGAATATTTAGGTATTTAATAGACTGTAGAAACGACAAAGAAAGGCAAACAACCATAATTACCACAATAATGAGATTCATTGTAATACAATCAATACTATATATAATAATAATTATAATTGCAAGTGCCTTTATTAATAATGAATACAAATATTTCTTAGCAGGAAACCTAATAGTATCAATTTTTTCTACTATTTTATTACAAATTGCAAGAGGACTAGGAGACAACAAAAGTTATGCAATAGGAAGCTTTTTATCAGGAGTTGCAATAGTTGTTTTAAATGTTATATTAATTGTAGTATTTTCTTTAGGAGCATATGGAATGTTACTTGCAACATTACTTGGAAACCTAATATGCGCAATATATATATTCATTAGCAAAAAAATATATACATACTTAAAACCAAAGCAAAATGATAAAAAACTACTAAAAGAAATACTAAAATATTCAATACCACTAGTACCTAATATGGTATCTTGGTGGATAGTAAATGCATCAGACAGAACAATAATAACAGCCTTTTTAGGAATAGCACAAAATCGGAATATATTCAGCAGCAAATAAATTTTCAAACGTATTTTCAAGTTTATATAGTGTATTTAATTTAACTTGGACAGAATCAGCTGCAATAAACATAAACTCTAAAGACAAAGACGAATTTTTCAGCAAAATATTAGACGCCACCTTAAGATTCTTTGGAGCCTTAGCATTAGGAATCATCGCATACATGCCATTTGTATTTCCAATACTAATAAACGAAAGCTTTATAGAAAGCTATTACCAAGTACCAATATTAATGGTAGGAAGCTTATTTAATGTATTAGTAAGTTTTATAGGATCAATATATGTTGCAAAAAAAATGACAAAAGAAATTGCAAAAGTATCAATATTTGCTGCAATAATAAATATAGTCACAAATTTATTAATGATAAAATTTATAGGGCTATATGCAGCATCAATCTCAACTTTACTTGCATATTCTATAATGTTTGTATTAAGATATATAGATGTAAAAAAATATGTTAATTTGAAAATAAAAAAAAGTGTAGTAATTTCACTTATTATTTTAGTTATAATATCATTTGTAACATACTATATTCAAAATAGAATTCTAGATATTTGCAATTGCATACTTGTCACAATTTATGCAGTTTTAATAAATAAATCAAGTGCTAAATTTGTAATTGAAAGTTTTGCAAGTAAATTAAAAAATGGTTAATCGTGACCTGGTCACAATTGACCATTTTTCTGCTACTATTTTAAAACATGTTCCAGAATGACCAAAATGAATTAAATTTAAATTTCGTAGTTATAAAAATAAAATTGCTTTACTTCTTTATTAAAATTTATTATAATATAAAAAACAAAGTAGGAAGTGAAGAAAAATGTATATAATATTTTTAGATGAAAGTGGACAACCAGGAGGGTTTGATAAAGACAATAATAAGTTAGTAGAAAACACAAGTAAATACTTTATTTTGGCAGGTTTTATGATTAATGCAGATAAAATATTACATGTAGAGGGAAAAATGAGAGATGTAAAACTTAAATATGGATTAAATCCATATCATGAAGTTAAATGGAATACGAAATATAAAGAGATAGGTATAAATTTTGAACAAATAATAAATATGAAAAAAGAAATTATGGGAATAGTAAATAACTACAAAAATTCAGTTATAGGAATTATTATGGATAAAGAATATTGCTATAAAAATAAGAAATTTATACAAAATCATAATGATTTATATGCAATAGCACTTCATTTATTGATGGAAAGGTGTTGTATGCAAATCACAGATGAAAAAGGAAGAAATACACATATACCAGCTATGATGTTTGCAGATAGTAGAAAAAACAACAATAATAATAAGTTGGATATTGAATTACAAAATTCTTATTTAAGAGCTAAGAATATGGGTACACATTTTGTTAAATTTCCAAATTTTTGTGATGCCTTAATATTTGTAGATTCTGATTATAGTGCAGGAATACAAGTCGCAGATTTTTGTGCAGGAGCTATATACAGAAAGTATGAAAAAGAAGATAATACATTTTTTGATATTTTAAAACCATCAATAAGAAAACATAAAAAGGAAATTTTAGGCGCAGGGATAAAACTATATACATAAAAATAAAAAGGGAACGATGGGATTGGCAAGCCAATCCAACACACCTATGATGGGGTGCTACACCGTTCTTTTTTGTGATCTGTAATTTAATTATATAGCTTTTTATAACATTTGTCAACAAATGTTTAAAATATTATATGCAGGATTATAGAAAATATACAAAAAATTTTTTTTGTGAATTTTAAAAATGTAGTGTTACAATTGATGTGAAACAAAAATAATAAAAATTGAATAAGTGATTCAAATCATATATAATTAAGTTG
>CALXCJ010000049.1 GCA_944386775.1 uncultured Clostridia bacterium | reverse complement strand
TTTTTATGTATTATATACAAAAAAAGCCAATAATTCAATTATTGACTTTTCTTAACTTAATGACATTGGGGACGGACCTTGAAAATTTTGTAAATTTTTTTAAGGTCCGTCCCCAAAATCCCGGCAAAACGGGAAAAGAAGGACCGTCCCCTAATCCCGATACCCCCGGCAAAACGGAAAAAAAGCCGTCCCTTAATCCCGATTTTTATATTTCTTTGCTAATTTCAATATTTGCTCCAAGACTTTGAAGTTTTTTGTCAAATTGTTCATACCCTCTTAAAACAAATTCGATATTTGTGGCAATAGTAATTCCTCTTGCTATAAGTCCTGCTGCAACTAATGCTGCACCACCACGTAGATCTGTTGCATTTACTGTTGCTCCATATATTTTTCTAACTCCTCTGATAACTGCACTTTTGCCTTCTATTGTGATTCTGGCTCCCATTTTGTTTAGTTCTTGCATAATTTTAAATCTATTTTCAAATATATTTTCTATAATTACTGATGTTCCTTTTGCTGTGACTAACATTGCTCCAAATATAGATTGCATATCTGTTGGAAATCCTGGGTATGGCATTGTTTTTATGTCTATTGCTTTTAATTTTTTAGGTCCTATTATTTTTATGGTGCTTTTTTCTACTTCAATTTTGCATCCCGCTTCTTCTAGTTTTGTGATTATTGGTATTATGTGGTTTGGGTTTACATTTTGAAGTTCTACATTTCCATTTGTCATTCCTGCCATGCATAAAAATGTTCCTGCTTCTATTCTGTCTGGCATTATGTTATAGCTTACGTCTTTTAATTTTTTTACACCTTCTATTTGAATTTCTGTCGTGCCTGCTCCTTTTATTTTTGCTCCCATTTTGTTTAAGAAGTTTTGTAGGTCACTTATTTCTGGTTCTTGTGCTGCATTTGTTATTGTTGTTGTTCCTTCTGATAGGACACTTGCTAATATTGCATTTTCTGTTGCTCCTACACTTGGGAAGTCTAGGTTTATTTTTTCTCCTTTTATTTTGTCACATGTACACATTATGTTTCCGTAGTTTTGGCTTGTTGTTATTCCTAGTTTTTCAAATGCTTTTAGGTGTAGGTCTATTGGTCTTGAGCCTATGTCACAGCCTCCTGGATATGAAAATGTTGCTTTATGGTACCTCCCCACTAATGCTCCAACTAAAATAACTGATGAACGCATTTTGTGCATCAGCAAATCTGGTATCTCATATTTATCTATTTTACTTGTATCTATTATTACTTTATTGTTCTTTTTTTCTACTGTTGCACCTAATGTTCTTAATATCTCATACATTTTTTGTGTGTCTTGTATATTTGGTACATTGTAAAGTGTTGTTTTTCCTGCATTTAGTATGCTTGCTGCAATTATTGGTAGACTTGAGTTTTTTGATCCTGATATTTTTACTTTACCTTCTAACTTATTTCCTCCTTTTATTATGTAGCTAGACATTTTTCTCCTCCTTTCTTCCATTTTTATATATTTTATGTTTTCTTGACATAAAACGTGATTAGGTTCTAATTATATATTTTTATATAATTAGAACCTAATTTTTTTATTTATAATATGTTTATACTATATTTATTTTTTATTTTTTTGTTTTAGTTCTTTTTTCTCTTTTTCAATTTGTTTTGCACTCTTAATTGGTGTTGGTAAATCTTCTGGCATAGTGCCTCCAATTCTTTTTATAGTTTGTCTAACAGCCTGTCCAACATTATGATGAGTAATACATGCATCATCTTCATTATTTATATTCTTATTTTTTAAAACCTCATCTGTTTGTGTAATTCTAAATAGATTAGCTGCTAGTTCTGTACTGCTCATATAGTCTAATATATCTTCTTTTTCTGATATTCCTTTTCTATTTGCAATATCTTTAGCTGTTTCTCCATTATATAGTCCTCTATATCCATAATTATTAAATTTCCCGTAATTTTTAACACCTGCTAATTTTGCTGTATTGAATAGATATTTATTTTTATCTTTTACATTCTTTCTAGTATATAATCTTTTCTCGTCTTCACTTAATTGTTCATATTCTTGTATTGTTATTTCTTGTTTCCTAGTTTGTACTGCAAAATAAGTTTGTGCTAATGCTATTGCTTTTTTTCTACTGTCTCCATTTTGTGCAATTAAATAACAGGCATATCTAGTTAATTTATAATCATCAATTTCTCTTTCAGCTCCTTTTGCTACCACTATCATTTTGCCGACATCGGCAAAATGATCCGATGTATTGATATTACTGTTTTTGCAAGATTCTTTTGCTTTGTCAATTACTTTAACAAAATTTCCCCACTTACTATATTCCAACATTATCATTAGTTCTCTAGCATACCAAAATTCTACTCCATTCTCATCTATATGTTTAATGCTTTCAAAGTCTTTCTCTGTTTTATTTACTAAATCATTTGCCATATATCTCATCTCCTTTTTAACTGTTCGGAAATTCCGAACAGTTGAATCTTTTTATTTATATCATAATCCTAACAATCTTTCAATATTTTTGCAAAAATTTGTTCTTACTTTTTATTTATATTTTTCTTGTATTTTATCAGATATAATATCGGTGAATACCTGTTTATAATCCCCAGTATCAACTACATTTGATTTCGGACATATAAAAATTTTAAAGAGAATATAAAAGAATGTATAGTTTGCATTCTAATAAAAAATTTACAGAAAAGAAATTTCAATACTAGTTTAAAAAGGCAAATAAATTAAAAAATAATTATACTGATAATAAAACAGAAACATTAAAATAGAATAAAAAAATTTAAGTGATAAATATTGGAAATAATATCCATAATAAGGGGGCTCAAAATAGGAACCCTCGTTTGTTATTTATACTTTCCTTTATAAATTCATTTTTCTCCCAAAACTTTCCTCATACCATTCATTTAATTTCTTTCTATTTTTAAACACCATTATTTTTTTATCTTTGTTCTCTTCTAAAACTTTCATAACTATTTTTCGTGTTTTCATATTCCATTTAAAAGTATATTTTACAAACTCTGCTTCCATCATTTCTTTGCATCCAGGAATTTCTGGCTTTTCTTTTCCTCTATTTTTAAAATATCTTGAAAATATTCCTTTTAATTTTGCTATAGTTGAATAATCCAAAAATATTATCATATCAGTCTTTTTCATTCTTTTTTCAATTGTACTTTTATATGTTCCATCTATTACCCAGTTTGGTTTTTCTATTATTTCAGATATAATCTCATCTCTTTCTGTTTTATCTCTTTTTTCCCAGTTTGCTAAATGATGTATTCCATCTAAGTGATATATTGGCAAATTTAAATTTTTTCCTAAGTTTTCTGCAAGTGTACTTTTCCCTGTACCTGGTCCTCCTATAATTGAAATTTTGTAAATATTTTTGAATATATCAATATTTTCCATAATATTTTTCCTTTCAATTATTTTTTATATTAATTTTATATTTATTTTATTTTTATTCAATTCTTATTTTTTAGTTAGTTTCTACTTTTGCATACTTTTTATTTATTTTTTTCTTCTAAAGATTTCACAATAAAATCAAATACATCTGTGTTTTGCTCTTCCTGATTTAACTTTTTTTCTTCTTCTGTTAGTTCTATTAAATATTTGTTAAATTTCGGTATTATACTAATAGAATCTAATGGGTAACCTGGGTTTCTTTTTGGGCTTGCTTTATCTATAAAGTAAAAATTATCTTTGGAATATGAATATTTTTTTGGCTCTTTGCCATCATATATTACAACACCATAAACCCATTTTGCAGTTAACTTTCCTCCATATTCTTTTGCAAGGTTTGTGTAGTATTCTATTGCTTCTTCATCTGTTAAGTATTTTCCGTTTATTCTTCTTATATGTGTACCTATTTGTTTTTCTTCTGGCAATTCTTCTATATACAAGCTTACATCCATTCCAAGTGTTGGAATTTTTGTGGCATTGTAATATGCTTTTGCTTTTATTTCGGCATTTTCTATTGAGTTTTTACCATTTTCATCTATGTCTAATTTAACATTTAAGTCTTTTATTGATTTTAATTGTATATCATATTTTTTTAAGTTTTCTGCATATGATTTTACTTTTGCTGGGTTTGTTGTTGCAAATAATAGTTCCATAATTTTCACCTATTTCCTTAATATTATTTAATTTTTTGTTTATTTTGGATATTTGTTTATTTTCAACGTTTATGTATATAATATATAATAACTTTATGTAAATAGTCAAGAATTTTATAAAATTTTTTATTTTGTATTATATTTAATTATCCTTTATGTTTAAAATAGCTATATACTCTTGAATTTTTCAAAAAATTAGATTATAATCTTACATATCAAACAAGGAGGAATAATCATGGAAAAAGCAATTGTAAGAGATTTATTTAAAAATACTAATTCATATGTAAATAAAAAAATCATTTTAGAAGGTTGGGTAAGAACTCTTAGAGATTCAAAATCTTTTGGATTTATAGAACTAAATGATGGGTCATTTTTTAAAAATGTACAAGTTGTATTTAATGATAATCTAGATAATTTTGAAAGTATAAAAAAATTAACAATTAGCTCAGCAATTAAAGTAGAAGGGTTATTTGTTTTAACAGAAAATGCAAAACAACCTTTTGAAATTCAAGCAGAGAAAATAGAAATCTTAAGTTTATCTGATAATTCTTATCCACTTCAAAAGAAAAAACATACTTTTGAATATTTAAGAACAATTAGTCATCTTCGCCCAAGAGCAAATACTTTTAGTGCAGTATTTAGAGTAAGAAGCGTTTTGGCATATGCTATACACAAATTTTTTCAAGAAAGAAATTTTGTATATGTAAATACTCCTTTAATAACTGCAAGTGATGCTGAAGGTGCAGGAGAGATGTTTAATGTTAATTCTTTTGATTTAAAAAATGTACCTTTAACTGAAACTGGAGAAGTTGATTTTTCAAAAGACTTTTTTGGAAAGCCAGCACATCTAACAGTTAGTGGTCAATTAAATGGTGAGTCATTTGCTGAAGCATTTAGAAATATATATACATTTGGACCTACTTTTAGAGCAGAAAATTCAAATACTGTAAAACATGCTGCAGAATTTTGGATGGTAGAACCAGAAATCTGTTTTGCTGATTTAAATGATGATATGGATCTTGCAGAAGATATGATTAAATTTATTTTTAAATATGTTTTAGATAATTGTCCAGAAGAAATGGAATTTTTCGGTAAATTTATAGATACAACTCTTTTAGAAAGATTAAATAATGTAATAAACTCAAAATTTGCAAGAATAACATACACAGATGCTATAAAAGAACTTGAAAAAGCAAATGATAAATTTGAATATAAAGTTTCTTGGGGAGTTGATCTTCAAACAGAACATGAAAGGTATTTATGTGAAAATGTATTTAAAAAACCTGTTTTTGTTACAGATTACCCAAAAGATATAAAAGCATTTTATATGAAGCAAAATGAAGATGGAAAAACAGTAGCAGCTTCTGACCTTTTAGCTCCTGGAATTGGTGAAATAATAGGAGGTAGCCAAAGAGAAGAAGATTATACAAAACTAATAAATCGTATGAAAGAACTTGATATGCCTCTTGAAAACTACGAATGGTATTTAGATTTAAGAAAATATGGTAGCTGTGTTCATTCTGGTTTTGGATTAGGTTTTGAAAGAGCTTTAATGTACTTAACAGGTATGCAAAATATTCGTGATGTTATACCTTTTCCTAGAACACCTAATAATTGTGAATTTTAAAATAAATGTCCCTTTTGGGGACATTTTATTTTTTAAAGAAGTTTGCTATTTCACTAATTTTTATATTTTCTTTTTCTCCTGTTTTAATATTTTCTATTTCTATATTTTCTCCTTCTTGTTTGTCTCCTATTACTATTAGGTATGGTGTTCCAAGTATTTTGCAGTCTTTTATTTTTGCTCCCATTGTAACTGC
Organism: uncultured Clostridia bacterium; assembly: GCA_944386775.1. Classification (GTDB taxonomy): domain Bacteria; phylum Bacillota; class Clostridia; order TANB77; family CAG-508; genus CAG-269. The sequence continues at coordinate 6,514 of CALXCJ010000049.1, read as the reverse complement.
AGTCCTATCGTCTAATATAGCGTTTATTCCTTGTTTTTGTAGGTCTTCATATATGTTGTTTGCAAGTTTTAGTTTTTCTTCGTTTTCTATTTTTGGAACTATTTGTACTTTAAATGGTGCAATTGCTTCTGGTAATACAAATCCATTTGGTCCATATTTTTCATCTTTTATTAAGCTTTCTTCATATAGAGCTGCAAGTGTTCTGCTTACTCCTATTCCATAACATCCCATATAGTATAGGCTTTCGGTTCCTTCTTTGTTTATGTATTTTCCGTTCATCATTTCAGAGTATCTTGTTCCTAATTGGAATATGTGACCTAATTCCATTGTTCTTATTTCTTTGAATCCTGATATGTCTTCTATTCCATATTCTTTTTTTAGATATTCTTTGTAGTCTTCTCTTTCTAATATTTCTGTGTTTAGTCCTATTTTTGTTTTTTCGTCATATAATATTTTGTCTTCTCCTTGGCTTGATATTAGCATAAATTCTTCTGATTTTTTTCCTCCCATTGCCCCATTGTCTGCAACTATAACTATTACATCTAAGCCTATTTTTTCAAATATTTCTATGAATGCTTTTCTTACATTTTCGTATGATTTTGCCATGCTTTCTTCATCTATGTCAAAACTGTATGCATCTAACATTGGGAATGCTTTTCCTCTTAATAGATATCCTCTTGTTCTTATTTCATTTCTGTATTTTTCTCCTATTTGGTAGAATGTAACTGGTAAGTTTTTGTATGATTTTAGTTTTTCTCTTGCAAATTCTAGCATTGCTTCTTCTCCTGTTGGAGCTAGGCAAAATGTTCCTTTGTTTGATTCTGTTATAAGCATGGTTCCATCATTTACATATGTATCATATCTTCCTGAGTTTTTCCAGATTGTGTCTGGTTGAAGTGTTGGTAATAGTACTTCTATACAACCATATTTATTTAATGTTTCTTCTATAATTTTTTCTATGTTTTTTCTTACAAGTAGTGGTATTGTATTATATCCAAATATTCCTGCTCCGTATTGGACTAGTTGTCCTGTTTGCATTAATATACTTTGACCTGGATACATTTCATCTATATTACTTAGTTTTGTTACTCCCATTCCTGTTTGTGATAATTTCATTTATTTTCCACCTTTCTTATTTAATTTTTTTATTTTAATTTTTATATTTTGATTTTTTCATTCTAATTTTATATTCTAATTTTATATTCTAATTTTATATTCTAATTTTATATTTTAATTTTATATTCTAATTTTAAATTTCATTTTACATTTTAATTTTTATCGTTTATTTTTATATATTTTCGTCTTTTTCTTGAACTGTTTCTGATGTTTTTTCTTCATCTTTTTCTTGAACTGTTTCTGATGTTTTTTCTTCATTTTCTTCTAATAGCTCATCTATAACTATTTGCTTGTTAGAATCTAGTTTGTATTTCGGAAGTTCTGGTAACTCTTTTAGTGAAGAATAGCCAAACATTTTTAAAAATTCATTTGTTGTTTTGTATGTCATCGGCTTTCCGGGCAGGTCTGATTTTCCTGCTTCTTCTACTAATCCATATTCTAGTAATTTATATAGACTTGCTTTTGCTTCAACTCCACGTATTGATTCTATTTCTGCTCTAGTTATTCTGGGGTTGTAACTTATAATCGCAAGTGTTTCTAATGCTGCTGTAGATAAGCTTGGTTTTGCTCTTTTATCTATTATTGGGTATATGTATTCGTAATTTTCTTTTTTGGTGCATAATTGATATGAATCTTCTAATTTAATAATTTCTATTCCTCTTTCTTCTTTTTGGTAGTCTTCTTGCATTTTTTGTATTATATCTTCTAGTTTTTCTTTTGATATTTCAAATGTTAGCATTAAGTCTTGCATTTTTACTTCATTGCCTGAGGCAAATAAAATTGATTCTATTATTGATTTTATCTTTTTTTCTTCCATTTATATTTCACTATTCCTTTTTTGATATACATATTATCATATATTTTTTATTTATGTCAATATTAGCTGATAATTTTGTTATATTTAGAAGTACTTATTTATTTAGTAAGTTTAGCCATTTATTAAATTTTATATAAATTATATCTTTATTTTAGAAAACCTCCAAGAGCCTGAATTTCTTATAATTTGTGGATGATAATTTAATATGTAATAAACAGTAAATTATAACAAAAAATTAACTAAAAAAACGTATTAATAATTATTGACTTTTTTGTAATTTATGGTAATATTTTATTAAATTAATTAGGAGGTTTTCTTATGAGTGATGATAAAAAAAATATAGAGATTGTTTCTGGGGATGGATCAAATTTGGATATTTCACCAGTTTATGAACATTTAAATGCTGGTAGACCTAAAGGTTCTGAAATTAAACCTAAAAATATTGTTATTCCTAAAGAAACAAATTCTAAATCTAAAGATAAAAATGATAATACTAATAATGACAATAATGATAATGATAATGGTGATAATGATGTTGATACAGATGCAGATGTAAATATAGATACTAATACTAATGCCGATAATACTAATAATGCTACTACTACTAATAATACTAATAATAATAGCAATAACAATAATAAATAATACCATTACCATTGCCATTACCACTACCAATACTGATAATACTGCCAACACTGTTGATTATACTTATACTGAAAATGAAAGTGCTATTGATAAACACTGATAACAATAATAATATTTATACTTATTACCATACAAACATTAAAATTCCAATAATGGTTTAAATTATAAATTATATAAAAATTAAAATACAAATTTTAATTCTTAAATTTTTTCAATTAAATTTCTACATTAACTATTCTAAATTAATATGCAAAATCAGCTTTATTGAGGCAATGTCTATAATTTAAGAAAGATACACAAATAGAATAAAACTAGATTTTATTTAAAATATAGCACTATTTTTAAGTATAATTTTCGTCCAAAAATTATGCTTAAGAATGGTGCTAAAACTTTTATTTAAAATCTACTGATATACCAAGAGCTTTTATAACTTTAAAATATTTATAATGTATTTTATAACTTTAATTTATTTTATTTCATTTTATACATCTATTTTATTATATTTAATTTTATACGTTCAATTTATATATTTAATTTTATACGTTTAATTTATATATTTAATTTTATATATTTAATTTTATACATTTAATTTTATATATTAAAATTATTATTTTGTCTTACTAAAGAATTTTATTCTACACTGCAAATTTTAACATTTTATTAAATTCTAATATCCCCACCGGTCAAATCTTAAAAATCACTTGACACAATGAGCATTTAAGATTATACTTAACCTAGAATTTTTTTATAAAAAGGAGGCAATTAAAAAATGGAAGACTTAATAGAAATTAGATGGCACGGTAGAGGTGGTCAAGGTGCAAAAACAGCATCTTTATTACTAGCAGATGCAGCATTTAATACTGGAAAATATATTCAAGGATTTCCTGAATATGGTCCAGAAAGAATGGGTGCTCCAATTACAGCATATAACAGAATTAGTACATCTCCAATTACAATTCATAGTAATATATATTACCCAGACTATGTAGTTGTTGTAGATGATACATTATTAGAATCTGTTGATGTAACAGCAGGACTTAAAGAAACAGGAGCAATTGTTATTAATACAACAAAATCTGCTGATTATTTAAAAAAGGTATTAAAAGGTTACTCTGGTTCAATTTACACAATAGACGCCAGAAAAGTATCAATGGAAACTTTAGGAAAATATTTTCCAAACACACCTATGCTTGCTGCAATAGTAAAGGTAAGTAAAATAATGACAGATGAAGAATTTATAAATGACATGAAAGGTTCTTTTAAACATAAATTTGCAAAAAAACCTGAAGTAATTGATGGTAATATGAAAGCTATAGAAATGGCTTTAAAAGAAGTAAATAAAATCCAATAATTTATTATGATACAAATTTAATTATAGAGATTAAAAATTAAAAAATCTCTAAAGGAGGTAAGAATGACACAAATAAATCCAAATACCCCAATGGAAAAAATGACTATTGGTGGAGATATTTATGAAGCAGGAAATGCAAGAGAATTTAAAACTGGTGACTGGAGAAGTATGAGACCTGTTTTCCATGAAGACAAATGTAAACAATGTGGTCTTTGTTTCCCAGTATGTCCTGAAAATGCAATCCCAGTTGGCAAGGAAGATATGAAAAGAAAAGATTTTAATTTTGATTATTGCAAAGGATGTGGCGTTTGTTCAAAAGTTTGCCCATTTGGTGCAATTACAATGAAGGAAGAAGGTGTTTAAATAAATGAGTATTAGAGAAAGATTAAGCGGTAATGAAGCAGCAGCAACTGCTATGAAACAAATAAATCCAGACGTTGTTGCAGCATTCCCAATTACCCCTTCAACAGAAATTCCACAATATTTTTCAACATTTGTTGATAATGGTCAAGTAGATACAGAATTTGTTGCAGTTGAAAGTGAACATAGTGCTATGAGTGCATGTATTGGTGCTGAAGCTGCAGGTGCAAGAGCTATGACTGCTACATCTGCAAATGGTTTATCTTTAATGTGGGAAATGATATATATTGCATCTAGTTTAAGACTTCCTATAGTTTTATCTTTAGTAAATAGAGCAGTATCAGGTCCACTTAATATCCACAATGACCACTCAGATGCAATGGGAGTAAGAGATAGTGGTTGGATTATGCTATTTTCTGAAAACAATCAAGAAGCATATGATAACACATTAATGGCTCACCGTATCGCTGAAAATGAAAATGTTTTATTACCTATTATGATATGTCAAGATGGTTTTATAACATCACATTCAATTGAAAATATTGAACTTGAATCAGATGAAGAAGTTAAAAAATTTGTTGGAGAATATCATCCAAAACATTATTTATTAAATGATAAAGAACCAATTGCAGTTGGACCTTTAGATGTTCAAAGTTATTTATTTGAACACAAAGCTCAACAAGCAGAAGCTATGAAAGCTGCAAAAGATGTAATTTTGCAAGTTTCAAAAGATTTTGAAAAATGGACTGGAAGACATTATGGTCTATTTGAAGAATATAAACTAGATGATGCAGAAATTGCAATAGTATGTATGAACTCTACAGCAGGAACTACAAAAGCTGTTATAAATAAATTGAGAGATAAAGGAATTAAAGCAGGATTATTAAAATTAAGAGTTTTTAGACCATTCCCAGGAGAAGAAGTAGCTCAAGCTTTAAAACATTTAAAAGCTGTTGCAATTTTAGATAAAGCAGATTCTCTAAACGCCATAGGTGGTGCTTTATTTGAAGATGTTACATCAAGCTTATATGTTTCTAAAAACTTTGTACCTTGCGTAAATTATGTATATGGAATTGGTGGTAGAGATACTACAGAAAATGATCTAGAAAAAGTATATGAAGACTTGCAAGAAATTGCAAAAACAGGAAAAGTAGAAAATCCTTATCGTTATTTAGGATTAAGAAGGGAGGAAAAATAATATGGCATATAATTTAAAAGAAGTTGTAGCAGAAAAGCCTTCACGTTTTACAGAAGGACACAGAATGTGTGCTGGATGTGGAGCACCTCCTGTTGCAAGACATATAATGAGAGCATTAAAACCAGAAGACCATGCGGTTGTCGCTGTTGCAACTGGTTGTATGGAAGTTTCAACATTTATGTACCCATACACAGCTTGGACAGACTCTTTTATACACACAGCATTTGAATGTGCAGGAGCTACACTATCTGGAGCTGAAGCTGCATATAAATCAATGAAAAAACAAGGAAAATTACCAGATGACAAGCACACAAAATTCATAGCCTTTGGTGGAGATGGTGGAACATATGATATAGGACTTCAATCACTATCAGGTGCAATGGAACGTGGCCATGACATGGTATATGTATGTTATGACAATGGTGCATACATGAACACAGGAATTCAACGTTCATCAGCAACACCAAAATTTGCAGACACAACAACATCACCAGCAGGAACTGTAATCCCTGGAAAAATGCAATATAGAAAAGATTTAACAAAAATAATGGTAGGACATCACTTACCATATGTAGCACAAACTCTAGCAATGACAAACTTCCAAGACCTATACCAAAAAGCAGAAAAAGCAATATACACAGAAGGACCAACATTCCTAAACGTAATGGCACCTTGCCCAAGAGGTTGGGGCTACCCTACAGAAGACCTAATGAAAATAAATAAACTTGCAGCAGACACTTGCTTCTGGCCATTATATGAAGTAGTAGATGGTAAATATCATATAACATATAAACCAGCAAAAAAACTACCAGTAGAAGAATTTTTAAAACCACAAAAACGCTTTAGACATTTATTTAAACCAGAAAATGAATGGATGTTAAAAGAATTGCAAGATGCAGTAGATAAAAGATGGCAAGAATTATTAGATTTAGAACGGGATTTAGGGACGTTCCCAATGTCATTAAGTTAACAAAATCATATTAATAATTTTGGAAAATATTTAACAAAAATTTTTAGTATAATTCAC
>CALXCJ010000048.1 GCA_944386775.1 uncultured Clostridia bacterium | reverse complement strand
AAAAAATAATAAAAAAAATAATAAAAAAAATAATAAAAAAAATAATAAAAAAAATAATAAAAAAAATAATAAAAAAAATAATAAAAAAATATTAAATAAAAATAATAAACAAAAAATAAAACCCCCCTGAATTTTTAATTCAGGGGGAAAAAACATCTAATGTCTTTTATAAGTATCTCTTGATAAAAGAGTAGTACTAACAACTTTACCATTTTGTTTTAAAGTCTTATAAGCTTCAGAATAAGTATAATTTGCATTTTGTCCAGTAACTTTTGAAGTTATTTCTACTTCATAATCATTACTTGTTTTCAAACCATAAATTTGAAATTTAGCAACGCCTCCGCTAACAGAGCAAACTATTTTGATTGGATAATTTCTATTATTTTTAAATTTAAAATCTATAGAGCCATAAACAACAGTAGCATCACGGCTTGCTTTAACATAAGAAGGTACAAATTGATGATTAGATCTTTCAACAACTTCTAAGTTTGCATATAAAACAGCATTGTAAAGAGTTGATGTTATTTGGCAAATACCTCCACCTAGGCCATCTACAACTTGACCATTTACATATATTGGAGCTTCTTTGTAACCTGCGGCAATAGTTCTTTCACCAACTACAGTATTATAAGAAAAAGTTTCGCCAGGCATTACAACAGTTCCATTTATTTTATTTGCAGCTAGAATTAAATTTGTTGTTCTATCTTTATCACTTGCAGAATAATAGGTAGAAAACTCAGATAGTAAATCAGGAAAAGCTTCATTTCCTATCATATTTGTAGTTACACTTGGGTAAAGAGTTTTTAAGGGGATTGTATATTCTTCTTTTTCTTCTTGAAGCATTGTTTTGGCTTCTTCTAAAGTAACTGCAAAATCTATACCATTTTCACTTGGATATACTGTAAAAGGATTTTGTGTATAATATGCATTCTTTGGCTCTTTATATATCTCAGTATGTATTTGTTCAATATTAATAGGAGAAGGGTTTTCTACTTGAGTGATAATGTCTAATTGGTTATCTTTAATATTAAAGTTTCCTATTTCTGCTTTAATTGATTCAGCCATTTCTTCTACATTTACAACATTTCCTTCTTTACCTTTTGTGATAATTAATTTATTATTTTCTATGTAATAACTACTTTGAATAACTGTATCAGGTAATTTAGTAGAAATATCTGCAAGTGTTGTATTTAAAGCTTCATCATCTAGTGAAAAGTTTAGGTCAATATTTGTAGGAGAAAACTTGGTTTTTATTATTTCGAAATTATTATCAAAAATATTACCACTTCTACCAATACTATATGCCTTATTTACAGCTGATTGAATATCAAAAACTAAACTTAAACTTTGAGTTGAAATTGAAGTTTCATAATCATTATGTTTTAGCTTAATTTCACTAGGTATATTTTCATTAACATAGCTTTGAATTTTAGCAAAAGCTTCTTCTTTACTTAAGTTTGATACATCAATACCTTTAATTGAAACACCATTTATTATGTTTGTATTATTAACATTTACTATAGTGAATATTATAAAAACTAACAAAACTATAATTAGTAAAACAATTATAGAAAGCCAAAAAATTTCTAATTTACTATTTTTTGTATTTTCAGAATAAGGTTTGAATTTTTTATTATTTTCATTAGATTCTGAAGATGCCAATTCTTTAGTAGTTGTAACAGAGGGAGTATTATTTTTTTGTTTGTTTCCATTTTTATTATCTGTTTTAGTTTTTATATCATTGTTAGCACCAGCACTAGTATTAGTATCAACATTAGTATTAGCATCAGCATCAGTACTAGTTTTTGCATCAACAACAGTATTATTACTAGCATTATCATCAACATTAGTAATAGCACTAGTATTAGAATTTACTTTAACATTAGCATTAGTATTTACATCAGTATTGGCATCACTACTACTATCAGTTATATTTTTTGTATTAATTTTATTTTGAGAATTGTTATTTGCTAAATTTTTTTGTTCTTCAATAATATTATTTTTCACACTCATAAAAAATCTCCTTAATTGTATTCAAATTATTATAACATATTTTGTCTATTTTTGTCACTATATAAGTAAAAAAAATATTTATGTTAAATCTAATAAATTACAATTAATATCTCTTAATATAATATATATAATTGAATTAAAATATTAAACACATATAAAATAAATTGTATTTTGAAGTATATTCATATATAAAAATAAATAAAAAATATTGTGAAAATTTCTTATAATTGTTATAATAATCCTATAAACCAAAATATAATTAGGAGGAATGTAATTTGAAAAGTGATTATATAGCAAAAATAAGAGAAAAAATAGGACATATGGCAATACTAAACCCAGTAGTAACATTAATTATTTATAAAGAAGGAAAAATTCTTTTGCAAAAAAGATCAGATAATGGAGATTGGGCAATACACGGAGGAGGAATTGAGCCAGGAGAAAAATATATTGAAACCTTAAAAAGAGAAATAAAAGAAGAATTAAATATTGAACCAATAGCTCCAAAATTATTTGGAATATATTCTGGAAAGGAACTTTTTAATGTATATCCTGGAGGAGATGAAGTTTTTGTTTTAAACCATGTATTTTTTTGCGAAGACTATATAGGAGAAATAAATTTTAATGATAATGAAGTAAAAGAATTTAAATGGTTTGAATTGGACAATTTACCAGAAAATATTTTTAAAATAAATAAGCCTATAATAAATGATATAAATAAATTTTTAAAAACAGGGGGAATTCCTATAATAAATTAAGTAGAATCTTAAAAAATAAATTTATAATAATGTTTTTTAAAAAAATTATTGATACGAAATAATACGTCTGTTATAATCTAAGTGCAAATTTAATTTTATTATATAAAAGTTTTCTTATGAGTAGAGGGAGGAGTTTTTATGATTGTCAGTTTGCAAAATTTAGCCAACCTTAGAGAAAAATTTGCAAATAAAACAATTGTACTTGGAACAGGTACATTTGATTTATTTCATTATGAGCACCTTAGATATATATCAGATGCTAAAAAATTAGGAGATGTATTATTCATAGCTGTAAAAGATAATCAATGTGCTTCATTAAAGGGCTTGAATAGACCTATTATTGATGAAAAGCAACGGATAGCCATAGTTGATAGTATTAGATATGTAGACTATAGTTTCCTTGTAAATTATTCTACCAATATGGAAATTTTGCCTTTTGATAATGAATACCAGAAGCAATGGTTAAAAATATTTGAAAAAGTTTTTCAAAATTTAAAACCAGACATATTTTTCTATGAAATTAATCCTACATTGCAAACAGCACGAGATAGAGCATTTAAAAAATATGAAATTAATGGAGTATCAAGAGAAAGGACTGCGATAATATCTACGACTAAGATAATTAACTATATTAAAAATAAATTTTAATTGGTTAGTACCAGAAAAACTAAGTTATATAGATTTTCTGGTATATTTTTAGGTTTATTAAAAATTAACAAAAATGAAAATGATAAATAATTGAAAAAATCAACAACCAAAAAATCAACAACCAAGAAATTAGCAATTCAAAAATTAGTAATTTTAAAAATTAGTAATCAAAAATTAATAATCAAAAAAATTAACAATCGAAAAAATTAATAGTTCAAAAAAATTTTCAAAAAATTTCTAAAATAAAAATTATTAATTTGTAAATAATATTAATATAAAGTTTTAATAAACTTTATACTTTAAAAATTAAGATTTAATATTAAAAATTTTAAATTCTTGAATTCTAAAAAGAATAAAAAAATTAAAATTAAATCTAAAAGTAAAATATTATCCGAGGATTTTAGCTTACTTGAATAGGAGGATGTTATGTCTAGAAATAGTAAATTAATATCTGAAAATCTACGTGAAGAAATAGCAAGAGAATTAGGAGTATATGATCAGGTAAAAAAAGATGGTGGAAGTTGGGCTAATGTTTCTTCAAAAGATTGTGGAAACATAGTAACAAAGGCAATAGAAATAGCAAATAGAGCTGTAGAAAAATAGTTTAATAAGGTATGAAAAACTACCAATTAAAATAGAGAATATTTACCATAATGGCGAATATTCTCTATTTTAATAAATTTAAAATTAAAAAAGTAAAAAATTTAAGACACAAAAATACAAATGGCCTATTAAAATTTAAATACATTATATTTAAAAATAAATAACTAAAAAATAAATAACACCTTAAAGGCAGTTTATTTTAGATTATGAATGTAACTTTGGGACTTTTTGCACAAAAAAATTAAAAAATTTTTGTAAAATAAATTGTTGCTTTTTTCTTATTATAAGAATATAATCTATAAAAAATAAAATCTAGAGTGGATTTATAATTTATAAATCTAAACTATAAGCAAATTAAAATAAATAAAAAAAATAAATAAAAAAAATACTTACAAAAAATATGAGGAGGAAAAAAGTGAAAAAATTAAAAGTAGAAGATATTATTAAAGTAACAAAAGGAACATTAATCCAAGGTGACAAAAATTTTGAATGTGAAAATTTTTCAAGAGATACACGATATTTAAAAAAAGGAGACACATTTATAGGAATAAAAGGAGAAAGCTTTGATGGCAATACTCTATGGAAAGAGGCATTTGAAAATGGAGCAAAAGCAGTAATTGTGCAAGATATTGAATTTTTAAATGAAAATCTAGAAAAATACCAAGACAAAATAATAATAAAAGTCCAAGACACAAGAAAAGCCCTAATTGAAATTGCAACATTAAAAAGAGAAATGTATGGAAAAGACTTAAAAGTTATCGGAGTAACAGGAAGCGTAGGAAAAACAAGTACAAAAGACATAATTGCAAATGTTTTATCTAAAAAGTATAAAACACTAAAAACAGAAGGAAACAACAACAATGCAATAGGCCTTCCATTTACAATTTTAAGGTTAAAAGATGAAGAGATAGCAGTAATAGAAATGGGGATGAACCATCTAGGGGAAATAGATGAACTTACAAAAGTTGCAAAACCAGATATTTCTGTAATAACAAACATAGGAACTTCACATATAGGAAATTTAGGTTCAAGAGAAAATATATTGAAAGCAAAGCTTGAAATTTTAAATGGAATGGAAAATCCTTTTATTATAATAAATAATGACAATGATTTATTACATAAATGGAAAGAAGAAAATAAAGAAAATACTAAAATTCAAATAAAAACATTTGGTATAGAAAATGAATCAGATGTTATGGCAAATAATATAATATTAAAAGAAAACTCTTCTGAATTTGAAGCGAAAACTGAAACTGAAAAAATAAATATAACAATTCCAGTTGCAGGAAAACATTTTATACTAAATGCATTATGTGCAATACTTGTTGGTAAAACACTAGGGCTTAGCAATACGCAAATACAAGAAGGAATAAAAACTTTTACATTAACAAAAAAAAGAATGGATATAACAAAACTAAAAAATGAAATTACAGTAATAAATGATGCCTACAATGCAAGTTATGAATCAATGAAAGCATCACTTGAAAATTTATCAAGATATAAAACAAACAGAAAAATTGCAGTTTTAGGAGACATGTTTGAACTTGGAGAATTTTCAGAAGAATTGCACAAAAAAGTAGGAAAAGAAGTCAAAGAGCAAAACATAGATATATTAATATGTATGGGAGAAAGAGCCAAATGCATAGCAAAATCAGCAATAGATTCTGGAATTAATAAAGAAAATGTGTATTACTTAAAAAATGTAGAAGAAATTCTAAATATATTAAAAACTATTGTAAAAAAAGGAGATATAATATTATTTAAAGCATCAAATGGAATGAAATTTTATGACATTGCGAATAAATTTATAGAAAACAGTGAAAAAAATTAGGAAAAATAACAAAAATTTATATAATTACACATATAAGTTAAATAAAAAATATAAAAATAGGAGTGAAGTAAAATGATAAAATTAGGAGTTATTTTTGGTGGAATGTCTACGGAAAACGAAGTATCAATAGTTTCTGCAAACTCAATACTAAAGAATCTAGACAAAAACAAATATGAAATATACCCAATTTACATAGACAAAAATGGCAAATGGTATAAATACCTAGACAATTATGAAAAAACAACATATGATGGAAAAGTAGAAAAAAAGGAAGAAATCTTAAATATTGTAGAATATATTAAAAAATTAGATATAATATTCCCTGTATTACACGGTCTATATGGAGAAGATGGAACAATACAAGGTTTTTTAGAACTTTTAAAAATTCCATACGTAGGTTGCAAAGTATTAGCATCAAGTGTAGGAATGGATAAAGTATATTCTAAAATAATATTTGAAAAAGCAGGTCTAAACCAAGCAAAATACGTATATATAAGAAAATATACTGATTCAGAATATATATACATAGACAAAAACTTTAATGAAACAAAATACTCTCTAGAAAAAATAGCTGAAAAAATTGCAAAAGTTCAAAAATTCCCAATGTTTGTAAAACCATCAAATTCAGGCTCAAGCGTAGGGATAAGCAAAGTTTGCAATATAGAAGAATTAAAAAACGGAATAAAAACGGCAGAAAAATATGATGTAAAAATTTTAATAGAAGAAGGAATAGTAGGTAAAGAAGTAGAATGTGCAGTACTTGGAAATGAAGACGTAATAGCATCAACAGTAGGGCAAATTCTATCACAAGATGAATTTTACAGTTATGATGCAAAATACTTAGATAATAACTCAAAAACATTAATCCCAGCAGATTTAACAAATGAGAAAATAGAGGAAATAAGAAAACTTGCAATAAAAGCATTTAAGGCAATAGATGGAAAAGGACTTTCAAGAGTAGATTTTTTTGTAGAAGAAGGAACAGAAAAAGTATATATAAATGAAATAAATACTATGCCTGGGTTTACAAGTATAAGTATGTATCCTAAACTATTTGAAAGCGTAGGGGTTAAATACGAAGAGCTATTAGATAGAATTATAGATAATGCAAGAAAATAAGAAATTGGTAATCATCTTTTAAATTAAAAGTAAGTAATATAATTTTTAAATAAATTTTTTAATAGAGGTAAATATTTTTTTGATATAATTTTATTGTGTTAATAAGTTTGAGAAAAGTTTAACTGTAAATTGTAGATTTGAGATTGAAAGTTTTTATGCTGGTTGTAAAAATTACAATCAGTTTTTCTGTTTTAAAGCACCAAAAAATGGGAAACTTTTTATCTAAAACTATAGATTTTTTTCAAAAATGTGATATAATAAAAACACCTAATTTTGGGAGGATGTCAAATGATATATAAAGATTATTACAAAATATTAGAATTAGAAACAAGTAGAGTAACAATAGAAGAAATAAAAACAGCATATAGGCAAGCAGCAAAAAAATACCATCCAGATGTTAATATAGGAGACAAGCTTGCAGAAGAAAGAATAAAAGATATAAATGAAGCATATAGAGTACTATCAACACCATCTTCAAAAAGAAAATATGACCGCATATGGAACTCAAAATTTGCCAAAAAGCAAGAAAAGAGCAAAGAATCAATAGTAGATATGTTTTTTGGAAATATAACAAGAAAAATAAACAATGAAAATACAGATAGCAAAAAAGAGCAAATAAAAGGAGAAAACATAGAAACCCAAATAAATGTCACACTAGAAGATGCATATTATGGTAGAGAAAAGAAAATATCATTAAGAACTGTTGAAGGAAAAATGAAAACATTTGCAGTAAAAGTACCAAGAGGAATTTTAAACGGAGAAAAAATAAGACTAATAGGTCAAGGAAAACAAGGAAAAAACGGAGGAAAAAATGGAGACCTATTTATAAAAATAAACATAGAAGATGGGCAAAAATTCAAACTAAAAGGATATGACTTATATACAGACTTACTACTAACTCCTTGGGAAGCAGCACTTGGAACAAGAGTAGAAATAAAAACAATAGACGATAAAGCAAAAGTATATATACCACAAGGAATACAAAGTGGAGAAAAAATAAAAATCCCAAACAAAGGATACATAAAAAACAGAGAAACAAGAGGAGACCTAATTGCAGAAGTAAAAATAATGGTACCAAAAAAACTAGAAGAAAACGAAAAGCAAGAATTCGAAAAATTAATGAAAATATCAAAATTTAACCCAAGAGACCAGAAGATTTGATAAATTATGTTGACAAAACCTGTAAAATTAGTTATAATTAAATTGTGAGTCACAAAAGACAAGCTATGGGTTAAAACATAGAAATGAGGTGTAGTAAAAAATGGAAACATGGAATGGAAAACATTTCAGTATAACAGATCCAGAAAATGTAAATACAGTAATATATCAAATCAACCAAACAGAAAAAGAATATTTAGCAAATTACCCTAAGTATACTTTGCAAAGACTTGACTACACAGAAGAGCTAAGAGGTAATTTAAAAAGAAAGACATTTTATGTAGATAATCCATCGGAACAAGAAGATGAATTATTAATATTATCATTTGGAAAAGAAAAAGTAGTAGTAAACACAGCAATCCTAGAAGGAAACAAAATATCAATCACCAAAAAGCCAGTGCCACTTAAATTTAAAAGTATATACTCAGAAGAAGAAGTAGAATTTAAAGAGTTCACATATACACCAAACCTAAAAAGGCCTATTTGCATAATAGACCCAGAAACAACAGAAGAAATAAAACCAAATCTATATTTAGATGAAAAAACAAATGAAGTTAAAGGAAAATGTAAGTTGAAACCATATAAATCTTATTTTGCCTTTGAAATCAGAGACAAAAAAGATAATTAAGGAGGAAGTTGAATAATGAGTAATCCAGGAGCAAGAAAAAATAGTCACGAGGCAGTATTTATGAACTGGCTAAACAAAAATGCAAATAAAATAGTAATCCAAGTATTAAATTCAGGAGAGAAAGAAACAGAAATAGATGGAGTGCCAACAATAGAAGGAACAGCCACAGAATATCAAATAAAATTTGATCCGGAAAAAGACTTAGCAGAAAGAATAGTAGATGGTAAAAAAGAAAAAGTAAACGGAAAATACATGAAAAGAATATATAACCTTAGAAAACAACAAGGAAGACCAATCCAAACAGAAAAAGGGCCAAAAATCAAAGAAGACAAAGACAATTCAAGATAATATAATCAAATAAAAAAATATAATTAAATAAAAAAATTTAAGGTAATATAAGCAAATAAAAAAATATAATTAAATAAAAAAATTTAAGGCAATATAAGCAAATAAAAAAATACTTCAAAATATTAATATAAAAATAATAATTATTTAATTATGATAATAATATCAAAATTAAATAATTATTATCTATTAACAATATTTAAAAATAATTAAAAGTAAAACAAATAAAAAATATACGAAAGATTGCGGGTGATAATATGAACTACAAGATAGCAGGAACAATAAGAAGAAACAGAACAAACTTTATAATATGTGCAATACTATGGGTAGTATTAACCATAGTATTTGTTTCGCCTTTTGCATACAGTGCATTTCAAGCAGGGCAAGAAGGAACATTTAACCTAAGTGTATTCTTAACAGCATTTGGTCAAAACATAACAAACCCATTTGGAACACTAGCAAACCTATTTACGCAAGGTGCAATAGGAACATTTATACCAGTACTTGTAGGATTTACAATATTTTACTTAATATTTTTCTTCATAGGTTTTGTAAAATCAGCACCTAAAAATGAATTCTCAGACATAGAACACGGCTCAAGTGACTGGAGCCAAAGAGGAGAACAATATAAAATCTTAAGTAAAAATAAAGGAATAATCCTAGCAGAAGACAACTACCTACCAGTAGACAAAAGAGGAAATGTAAATGTCTTAGTAGTAGGACGGATCAGGTTCTGGTAAATCAGCATCATATTCAATACCAAATGCATACCAAATGTTAGGGTCATACGTATTTACAGACCCAAAAGGCGAACTATATGACAGAACAGCAGGGTACTTAAAACAACACGGATATGAAATAAAAGTACTAAACCTAGTAAGACCACAATATAGTGATGGATACAACCCATTAATGCACATATCATCAGAACTAGATGTAGACGTAATAGCAAACACAATAGTAAAAGGCCAAAAAGTAGAAGGCTCAGGAACAGACCCATTCTGGGACGACTCAGCAGAAATGTTACTAAAAGCACTAATTTACTATCTACTTGCAACAAGATCAGAAGAAGAGCAAAACCTAGCAAGTTGTGCAGAACTAGTAAGAGCCGCAAACAACAAAGGAGGAAGCAACTTACTTTCAGAACTAATGAGTCAGCTTCCATATGACCATCCAGCAAGAATGAACTACAAATCTATAGAAATAGCACCAGAAAAAACATATAGTTCAATACTAAGTACACTACAATCAAAACTAGGAAAATTTGACTCAAAAGAAATTGCAGAACTAACATCAACAGACACAATAAACTTCGAAGACATAGGAAACAAAAAAACAGCAGTATATGTTATATCATCAGACACACACACAGCATATGACTTTTTACTTACAATATTCTTCTCACAGATGATACAACAACTATATGACTATGCAGACCAAAACGGTGGAGCCCTAAAAGAACAAACATTTTTCATACTAGACGAGTTTGCAAACATAGGAAAAATACCAGACTTCGACAAAAAAATATCAACATCAAGAAGTAGAAAAATATCATTTAGTGTAATATTGCAAAACGTAGACCAATTAGAAGCAGTATACGAAAAATCTTATGAAACAATAATGGGAAACTGTGACACACACGTATTCTTAGGAAGTAACTCATACAAAACAGTAGAATACTTCTCAAAAGCCCTAGGGGAAAAGACAATAGAAAGAGACAGTATATCAATAAACAGAGACAGGCAAAACTGGAGAACAGGAAAAAGTGTATCAGACCAAGTAATGGCAAGAGCCCTAATGACACCAGACGAACTAAGAAGACTAGACAATGACCTATGTATAATATATGAAAAAGGAATAAAACCAGTAAAAGCCCACAAATTCTATTACTTCAAACACCCAATGGCAAAAGAACTTGCAAGATTCGAAATAAGCCACAATGACATAGGGGAAATAGAAAGAGGAGAATGGAGAAAATTCAATCCATACAACCCATATGTGCCAGAAGATAAAAAAGAAGAAGAAGTAAAAAATCTACAAATAGAATCTCTAGACGATTTATTTGAAGACGAGCCAGCAGAAAATGCTAAAAACCAAAAAGCACAAGAAGAGGAAAAACAAAAAGTAGGAGCGGTTTTAGCAAATGACAATAGCAATGATGCTAAAACAGGTGATAAAATTGGAGCAAATATTGGTGCTAATATAGGAACTGGCATTAATAATATAAATAATAATGAAGGCCATACTAATAATGTAAGTAATCCAAAAGTGCAAAACTTATCTTTAGAAGACTTTGACGAAAAGATAGAAAATCAAGCACCTATGTTACCACAAGATGATGATGATACATATGACTTACAAAAAGAGCTAGAAGCAAAATTTGATGAGTTATTTGGGGCTTTGGATGATGATGAAGAATAATATAAATTAAATAAAAGAAAAATTACTTTGAATTTGACAGCTACTTCAAAGTAATTTTTTTTTAGCTAAATCTATATAAAAACCAAAAATTTGTTCAAAAATACTTGAAAAAAATAATAAAATATATTAGAATAAAAATGCAAAAAATAAAAAAAGAAGGGAGATTATAATATAATTTAATTAATAGAAAAAAGCAAAATAAAAAAGATACAAAATAAAAAAACAGTATTAAAAAAACATAAACTATATATTAAATTATATTATAAAAAAATATATGAAATTTGTACACATAGCAGACATGCACTTTGACAGTCCATTTGTAAACCTATCAGACAGAGAAAGTATGGGAGACCTAAAAAGACTAGAACAAAGAAAAGTATTCAAAAAAGTAATAGAATATATAAAAGAAAACAAAATAGAATATCTATTCATAGCAGGAGACTTATACGAACAGCAATATATAAGAAAATCAACAATAGAATATATAAATAACTTATTTAAAGAAATACCACAAACCAAAATATACATAAGCCCAGGAAACCACGACCCAAACTTAAAAAACTCTTATTACAACAAATTTAAATGGAATGAAAACGTAAAAATATTCGGTTCAGAATTCGAAAAAATAGAAGAACCAGAAGCAGATATATACGGGTATGGCTTTAATGATTTCTATTGTACAGACTGCAAAATACAAGACCTACAAATCGAAAACAAAAACAAACTAAACATATTAGTAATACATATGACAATAGATGGAGCAAACCTAGAAGAAAAACAATACAACTCAATACCAAAAAAATTACTAGAAGAAAAAGGATTCGACTATGTCGCAACAGGACACATACACAAGCTAGACTATAACACATACGAAAATCAAAAAATAGTATACCCAGGCTCAACAGTAGCCCTAGGTTTCGACGAATTAGGTAAGCACGGAATGATAGTAGGAGAAATAGAAAAAAATTTACTAAATTTAAAATTCATTCCACTAAGCGAAACAGAATTTGTAGAAATAAAAATAGACGTAACAGAAATTCTATCAAATGACGAACTACTAGAAAAAATAAACTCAATAAAAATAGAAAAAAATCAATTTGCAAAAATAATACTAGTAGGAAAAAGAAACTTTGAAATAGACGTATACTCATTATATAAATTAATAGAAAATATGCAAATAATAAAAATAAAAAATAAAACAAAAATAAATTATGATCTAGAAAAAATATCAAAAGAAAACACACTAAGAGGACTATTTGCAAAAAGAATGCTTCAAAAATTAAATGAAGAAAATTTAACAGAAGAAGATATAAATATAATAGAAAATGCAATAGAAATAGGATTTCAATCTTTGGAGTAAAAAAATAAATAAAAAAAATAAATAAAAAAA
>CALXCJ010000047.1 GCA_944386775.1 uncultured Clostridia bacterium | reverse complement strand
AATTATACAATAGACTGGGGAGATGGGACAGTAGCAGAAGTAAAAAATGAAACAAAAGTAGAACTAGGAAAAGTAGCAACAACAGAGCCAGTAAAAATTGCAGCAACAGATGAAAAAGCAAAGCATACATATGCAAGCCCAAACCAAGAATATGTAGTTAGTATAACAGGAACAGTGAAAGAAATTGATACAGGTTATGTTTCTGATTATTCAATTTTAGAAGTAGAGCAATGGGGAGAGCTTGGAATTGAGTATATATCTTTGAATTTCTGTCATAATTTAACAGAGATAGCATCTCCAACAAAAAATAGTTTTATGAATTTAAAGAATATATACTTTTTTAACTCAGGATTAGAAGAAATCCCAGAAGATTTATTTAGTAATTGTGTAAATATAACATCCTTTGATGGAGCTTTTGAACAAACTAATATAACAGAAATCCCAGAAGATTTATTTAAAAACTGTGAAAATGTTACATCTTTTGATGATACTTTTGCATATACTCAAATAACAAAAATCCCAGAAGATTTATTTAAAAACTGTAAAAATGTTACATCTTTTGATGGTACTTTTGCATATACTCAAATAACAGAAATCCCAGAAGATTTATTTAGTAATTGTATAAATGTTACAAATTTCAATGATACTTTTGCATATACTCAAATAACAGAAATTCAAGAAGATTTATTTAGTAATTGTGTAAATGTTACAGATTTCGATGGTACTTTTGCAGGCACAAATATAACAGAAATTCCAGAAAACTTATTTAAAAATTGTGATAATGCAACATTTAAACAAACATTTTACGGTTGTGAAAATTTACAAAATTATCTAAAACTATGGGAACAAGATTATTATGAAAGTGGAAGTAATGAAAATGTTAGTGAAGATATGGGAGGGGAAGGCTGTTATGCAAATTGTACACAATTATTGGCAAAAGAAGGCTCTAAAAACATTCCGGATTATTGGAAAGAAGCTCTTCCAAGCTAAAATATTAATTCAAAAAATTGAAATTAATAAGTTTCAAAAAAATATTATATATAAAATCTCAGAAATTAAAAATCTGAGATTTTTTTAAAATTATAAAAAATAATAAGTTATAATATATTAAACTTAATGAAAAACAAGAAATGTCAACAAATAGTACGGTTAATATAAAATAGTTAAAACATAAAAAAACTACTAGGTAATATAAAACACAAAAATTTTACATAATTTTTAAAATTTGACAATCCCACCAAAATATAGTATAATAAATCTACCAATTTGCCAAAGGCAAGAAATGAGATTTTATTAAAAACCAAAAAATAAGATGAGAGAAAAATAAAAAATATTGATATTAAAAGTAAAAAAATTTGAATTAATAAAAATAAAAAAATAAAGTAAGAGATAAAATAAAAAATATAAAATAATGAGATTTACTCACAAAAGCCAAAAATAAATAATACTAAAAATATATTGTAAAAAAATAAAATACAAAAAACTATAAAAAAGCAGATTATATAAATACACTATTAAATACAAAAAATAAATATGTAATACAGGTGCAAATACTAAAATACTTTAAAATGCAAGCAAAATTAGAAAATAAACTCAAATACAATAGCAACTAAAAAATAAGTACTTTAATACGTGTATTATAAAAATTTTCAAACAAAAACTAAACCAATAATTCAAATTAAATAAAAAAGAATTTAGTATCAATTAGTTTATTATTCATATAAACTAATTTTTTGGTTAAAATGAAATTAAAAGCAAAAAAATAAAATAAAGAAAGGTGGAAAAAATGACACAAGAAAAATTAGAAAACAAGCAAGAAAATATAGTATTAGTAAAAAATAATACTAAAAAAACTAAAAGAGAAGGAGGACAAAAAAGAAAATTGCCAGAAAAAAATTATTCAAGAAGACAAAATAAAAAAGAAGAAACTACTTCAATAAAAATAAGAGAAAACGCAGTAAAAAATGACAAAATAAAAACGGAAAAAAATGTAAAAACAGAAAAAAATACAAAAATAAGAAAAAATACAAAAAGAAACTTAGAAAACTCTAGATTTCAAAACCAAGACATCAAAGAAATCCAAGAAAATCAAGAAAATATAGTAAAGAAAAATAGACGTTCTACAAGAAGAAATACCCGGAAAAGATGCTGAAGAAAACAAAAAACAAAATGAAAGCTATTCAAAAGGAAATAATAGCATATTCAAAAAAACAAAACTAAAAATAATCCCACTTGGAGGTCTTCACGAAGTTGGAAAAAACATCACAGTATTTGAATATGATGACGAAATAATAATAGTAGACTGTGGTTTATCATTCCCAGAAGACGATATGCTTGGAATTGACCTAGTAATACCAGACATAACTTATCTTGAAAAAAACAAAGAAAAAATAAAAGCAATGATAATAACCCATGGACACGAAGACCACATAGGAAGTGTACCATATTTTCTAAAACAAATTAATGTACCAATATATGCACCAAAACTTGCAGTAGGATTAATAAAAAACAAATTAGAAGAACATAAACTATTAAGAAGCACAAAATTATATGAAGTAATGCAAGGACAAGTACTAACATTTGGAAAATACTTTAAAGTAGAATTTATAAGAAGTACACACAGCATACCAGATTCAGTAATGCTTGCAATAACAACACCAGTAGGAACAATACTTCATACAGGAGACTTTAAAGTTGACTACACACCAATAGACGGAAAAATAATGGACTTAGGAAGAATAGCAGAACTTGGAAACCAAGGAATCTTAGCACTTATGTCAGATAGTACAAACAGTGAAAGAAAAGGATTTACAATGTCAGAAAGTTCAGTAGGTGAAGTATTTGACAAGCTATTTATACACTGCACAAAAAGAATAGTAGTTGCAACATTTGCATCAAATGTCCACAGAGTGCAACAAATAGTGAATTCAGCAGTAAAATATGGACGTAAAATTGCAGTATGTGGTAGAAGTATGATAAATATGATAACAACAGCAAGAGAACTTGGATATATAGACTGCCCAGAAGATTTATTTATTGATATAGATATGATAGGGACATACAATGACGAGCAACTAGTAATAATTACAACAGGAAGCCAAGGAGAGCCAATGTCAGCACTAACAAGAATGGCAGCAGGAGACCATAGAAAAGTAAAAATAACACCAAATGACTTAGTAATTATTTCTGCAAACCCAATACCAGGAAATGAAAAATTTGTATCAAAAGTTATAGATGACTTAATGCAAATAGGTGCAGAAGTAGTATATAGTGCTTTAGCAGATGTTCACGTATCAGGGCATGCTTGCCAAGAAGAACAAAAACTAATAATAGCCCTAGCAAAACCAAAATTCTTTATACCAGTTCACGGTGAATACAGGCAATTAATGGCACATAGTGAAACAGCAAAAGATATGGGAATAGAAGGTAAAAATATAATATTAATGTCAAATGGTAGAGTGCTAGAAATAGACGAAAATGAAGCAAAATTCACAGGTGCAGTACAAAGTGGAAGAGTACTAGTAGATGGTCTAGGTGTTGGAGACGTAGGAAATGTAGTTTTACGTGACAGACAACATTTATCACAAGATGGACTAATTGTTATAGTATTAACAATGGACTCAAACACAGGAGAAGTAGTAGCAGGACCAGATGTAATTTCAAGAGGATTTGTATATGTAAGAGAATCTGAAAACTTGATGGATGACGTAAAATCAGTAGTAAGACACGAAATTAGAAAATGTGAAGAACGTGGAATTAGAGACTGGTCAACTATAAAATCAACTGTTAGAGAAAATTTGAAAGATTATATATTTATGAAAACAAAGAGAAATCCTATGATTATTCCTATTATTATGGAAGTATAGGAAAAATGCCGAGATACCAGACTTTTAGTGGTCTGGTATTATTGTTTGTTGATAATTTGTTGTCAACCCTATAAACTAAAAAAAAAGTTAAATAAGTTTTGGACTGAATACGAAATATCCCACATTTTTTAAAATGTGGGATATAAAAATTATATTAAAGAAGAAATTAATTCTACGTTCGGATATCCTCCAATAAAGAGAAAATCCTTTGATAATTCTGCTTTAATTTTTTCTGGGAAATTTTCTGAAGCAAAAAGTTTCAAAGTTTCTTGAAGCCCGTGTTTTGCTATAAATCTCCTAGTTGATTCTAAGTTGTACATAATAATGTACCTCCTTTGTAAAATATTATATAATTTTAAGTATATCACAATTTACATAAATAATCAAATTTAAAATAAAAAATTTTGTATAATTTCGTATAATTTACAGTTTATTACATATTTGATTTGCAAGTTTCTTTATGTTTTTCTAGTAGTAACAGTTGTATATATTAAAAAAAATCCTAAGTTAAAAGAAAAAATCCTAAACTAAAACTTTACTAATACCAATAAATATGATAAAATAAGCAAAGCAAATAAAAAAGAGGAGAGAAGAAAAAATGGATTACAAAGATTTAGCAAACACAATATTTCCAGATGCAAAAGATATAAGCTATTACGAAGAAAAATACCCAGAAAGAAACCTAAAAGAAGGAGCAATAGTAACAAGAATAGCACCAAGTCCAACAGGTTTTGTACATATAGGAGGTTTATACCAAGGTCTAATTGCAAAAAAACTTGCAAAACAAACAGATGGAGTATTTTTTATTAGAATAGAAGACACAGACCAAAAAAGAAAAATAGAAAATGGAACATTAGAAATAATAAATTCAATGGAAAATTTTGGTCTAGACCCAGATGAGGGCATGATAAACGAAACAGAAAGCAAAGGGAATTATGGACCATACAAACAATCACTAAGAAAAGAAATATATCAAAGCTATGCAAAATACCTAATAGAGCAGGGAAAAGCATATCCTTGTTTTTGCTCACAAGAAGAAATAGAAGAAATCAGAAAAAAACAAGAAGATGCAAAAATAAGACCAGGATATTATGGAGTATGGGCAAAATGCAGAAATATTACAGTCCAAGAAGCAATTGAAAAAATAAAAAATGGTGAAAAATATATAATACGTTTCAAATCACCAGGACGTGAAGACAGAAAAATAAAACATCATGACTTAATAAAAGGAAATGTAGATTTCCCAGAAAATGATCAAGATATAGTAATAATAAAAGCAGATGGATTGCCAACATACCATTTTGCACATGCTGTAGATGACCACTTAATGAGAACAACACATGTAATACGTGGAGATGAATGGCTATCATCAGTACCATTACATTTACAATTATTTAAAGAACTTGGCTTCAAAGCACCAAAATATGCACATATAGCACCAATAATGAAAAATGACAATGGAAACAAACGAAAACTAAGTAAAAGAAAAGACCCAGAAGCTGCAGTATCATATTATGTAGAAATGGGAATACCAAAAGATGCAGTTAATGAATATTTACTAAATATAGCAAACTCAAACTTTGAAAACTGGAGAAGAGCAAACAAAGAAAAATCAATAGATGAATTTGACTTACAAATAAACAAATTAAGTGTAAGTGGAGCATTATTTGATATAGTAAAATTGCTAGATGTAGGAAAAACAGTAATCTCTAGCTTTACAGCAGAAAAAGTATATGAAGAAGCAAAAAAATGGGCAGATGTATATGATAAAGAACTATCACAAATGTTAGAGGACAAAGAATACGCCCTAAAAGTATTTGGAATAGAAAGAGGAAACAAAAAGCCAAGAAAAGACATAGCAAAATGGTCAGATGTCAAAGAAAATATTATATATATGTATGATGATAAATTCTACAAAATGATAGAAGATGCCAAAAATAAAAATGAAAAAATTTATGATTACCAAGTTATAAACGAAAAACAAGAAATAGAAAAGATATTAAAATTATACATAGAAAAATATTTTGATGAAAATGATGATAAACAAATGTGGTTTGAAAAAATTAAAAATTTAGCAGAAGAAATGGGTTATGCAAGAGAAGTAAAACTATATAAAGAAAACCCAGAAAAATATAAAGCACATGTTGGAGATGTAAGTACTGTATTAAGACTTGCATTAACTGCCAGAACAAACACACCAGATATGTATGAAATAATGGAAATACTAGGAAAAGACAGAATTCAAAAAAGATTTGAAATTGCAATTGAAAATTTGAAATAAGTTTTGCAAATTTGAAATAAGTTTTGCAAATTTTAAATATGATATTGTAAGAGCGTATAAAAAATTTACAAATTGAGGACGAAACTTTTAGTAACAATTATATAAAATATGTTTAAAAGATTCGTTCCTATTTGTAATAATAATTTTTTTGTAACAATAGTTTGATAGAATTTGCCAAAAAGTTTTGTCCTTGAGATTACTTCATGGCATCTAACGGCAAAGATAGGATAGTGGTTGTAATGAAATTTGATGTAGGAGATATAGTAAGAACAAAAAAAACACACCCTTGTGGAAGCAAATTATGGGAATTAACAAGAATAGGTGTTGATTTTAAAATGAAGTGTCAAGGGTGTGGACATGTTATTGTTCTTCCAAGAGAAAAAGCTTTAAAAATAATAACAAAAAATGAAACAAAAGGAGAATAGAAATCAAAATTTAAATAGAAAAGTAATATTATTTAAATATAAAATTGATATTATTTAAATAGAAAAGTAATATTATTTAAATATAAAATTGATATTATTTAAATAGAAAAGTAACATTATTTAAATATAAAATTGATATTATTTAAATAGAAAAGTAACATTAATTAAATAAAAAGTAAAATTATTTAGATAGATAAGTAACATTTTGTAGATTTTAGAATATTATGTAATATAGTATAGCTAATATACTATATTGGAGAGGATTATATGGATCTGCAAGAACAATTTTGTTGCTATTAATCGAAAAAGAAATGTTGCAAAATTGAAATTGTCTAATTATATAAATAATTTTTGATGATTTTATTTGCTAAAGTAGTTTTATACTAATAGGAGTATAAAACATAATATATTATTATCAGTATAAGTTTTAATAATATTTGCAATAGTTCTTGTACTTCTTATAATAACATTGATTGCATATTTTGTAAAAAAATAAAAGATGGTAGAATCAATAAGAAATTTAATAGTTTATAAAATACAGTTATTATACAACTATGAATAATATTTATAAAAAATAGGGAATACCTTAAAAATTATAATTTATAATGTTTAAGGTATTCTTTCTATTTTATATTAATATATTTTTCTATCAAACTCCAAACAGATTCTGTATAAATTTTTCTTTCAGAAGAAAAAGGAAGTGTTGTAATATCTCCAATTGGGTTAAGCATTTTTTGCAAGTTTTTTGTAGTTTCGCAAACTTTAGTAACAGCTATTTTATCAGCTTTATTTGCAAGAATTATACAAGGCAAGCCTGATTTAATTATATAATTATACATAAGTTTATCATTTTCGCCAGGGTCGTGCCTAATATCTACTAGAAAAATTACAAGTGAGATTTCTTGCCTACTAAAAAGGTATTGCTCAATAAACTTTCCAACTTGTATCTGTTCTTGCTTAGACATTTTACTATAACCATAACCTGGAAGGTCTACAAAATAAAATATATTATCAATATTATAAAAATTAATTTGCCTAGTTTTACCGTGGCTCGCTACTTGTTCTAGCTAAGCTTTTTCTATTTATCATCGTATTTATAAAGCTAGATTTTCCAACATTAGATTTTCCAACTAAAACAATTTCTGGTAAATTGTTTTTTGGGTATTGGCTAGGTTTAACGGCTGATATTTCAAATTTTGGATTTTTTACATTCATAGTTTAATTTTAGTACTAGACACTTATTGCTTTTAAATTCTAATTAAATGTCAGATATATAATACCTTTAAGGTCTAATTTGTATATACATATTACTTTTAAAGCTTAATTTAAATGGGAGATATATTACATTTAAAGATATATATTACATTTAAAGTCTAATTAGATATACATTACATTTAGGGTCTAATTATATATATTACATTTAAATTTTAATCTAAGTGCTAGATACTTACTCCTTTCAAAATATAAGAATTGCCACAGTAGATTATTGAAATCTACTGTGGTGAAAGAGAATTTTATTATTTAAATTCTACTATTTATTATTGTTATATATTAATATTGTTATATATTAATATTGTAATATCTTATATTGCAATATCAATATATTTCTAATTCAAAGGTTCTATTTTTTCCAAGCCTCCCATATAAGGTCTTAAAACTTCTGGAATTATAACAGAACCATCTTTTTGGTAGTTATTTTCTACTATAGAAATTAGCATACGAGGTGGTGCAACCACAGTATTATTTAAAGTATGTGCAAAATAATTTCCGCTTTCGCCTTTAATTCTAATGCCAAGTCTACGAGCTTGTGCATCTGTTAGGTTAGAGCAACTACCAACTTCAAAATATTTTTTCTGTCTTGGAGACCAAGCTTCAACATCACAAGATTTTGCTTTTAAATCTGCTAAATCTCCACTGCAACATTCTAAAGTTCTTACAGGAATATTCATACTTCTAAAAAATTCAACTGTATAAGACCACATTTTATCATACCAATTCCAGCTATCTTCTGGCTCACATACAACAATCATTTCTTGTTTTTCAAATTGATGTATTCTATATACTCCACGTTCTTCTAGACCGTGAGCTCCTTTTTCTTTTCTAAAACAAGGAGAATAACTTGTCATGGTATATGGCATGTCTTCTTTTTTTAATATTTGGTCTTTAAATTTTCCAATCATAGAATGTTCACTTGTACCAATTAAATATAAATCTTCTCCTTCAATTTTATACATCATTGCATCCATTTCTTCAAAACTCATAACTCCAGTTACAACATCTGAACGTATCATATATGGTGGTATGCAATATGTAAATCCTTTATTTATCATAAAATCTCTTGCATATGTTAATACTGCTGAGTGTAATCTTGCAACATTACCCATTAAGTAATAAAAGCCTTGTCCTGCAACTCTTCTTGCACTATCTAAGTCAAGACCACCTAATTTTTCTAAAATTTCTCCGTGGAATGGTATTTCATAATCTGGAACAATAGGTTCTCCAAATTTTTCAATTTCTACATTTTCGCTATCATCTTTGCCAATTGGAACAGATGAGTGCATTATGTTTGGAATTTTCATCATTCTATTTTTTATTTCTGTGTTATATTCATTTTCTAATTTTTCGTTTTCTTCTAATTTTTTATTTATATCTTCGACTTGTTTTTTAATCTTTTCTGCTTCATCTTTTTTACCATTTCTCATTAAATTACCAATTTCAGCACTTAAAGCTTTTCTTTCAGACCTTAAATTATCACCTGCAAGTTTGGCTTCTCTATTTTTTTTATCTAAGTCTATAACTTCATCAACTAAAACTAACTTTTGGTCTTGAAATTTTTTCTTTATATTTTCTTTTACAATATCAGGGTTTTCTCTTAAAAATTTAATATCAATCATTTTTCTTCTCCTTTTAAAAATTTTTGTGATTTTATATGAGTGCTAAGAGTAGATGATTTTTTGCTTATTAACTCTTTATTTATATAGTTTTATTCTTATTTTATATAGTTTTCCTCAATTTCTGGTACTAATTTAAACCTAACAGTTTGACCTGTTATATTGTCTTTTCTATCAATAGGAATATTTTCTAAAAACATTTTTTCAGGTCTAACCCAAATTGAGCGCCCATCTTCTCTTTCATATAGTGGTTTATATACTACCATTCTTTCCTTAGTTTCCGAATCATAAGCTATATTTTCTACAAAATAATAGTTCCCTTTAAAGTGGCGATAAACTCGTCCAATTTTTACAGTTTCCATATTAAATTTCATTCCTTTCTCATTTCACTTAAAGGCACATATAGTTATAAAAGTATTTCTTTCAAACTAATTTATCCTTTATTATAGTAAGTATTATATAACAATTTCTATAAATAAGCAATAAAAACTTAAAAAATGTCCCAATTGAGAGAATGGCACCCTTTTGGGACAAAAATGTCTCAAAAGGGGATAGTCTCCAATTGTGACAATTATATATTGTAGATATGAAATTTCTCCAAAAGTGACGGCATCAAATTTCGACAATTATCTACTGTAGATGTGAAATGTTTCTAAAATAGACAGTCTCTAAATTTTCGACAGTTATTTACTATATATATTTAAAATTTCACTTACATACATTGAATGATAATCTTTATTTTCATACCATTTTTTATCCAAATCATTCTCTAAAAAGCAATTAGGATTTAATGTTTGTTTATATATTTTTTTACAAATAAGGATAAGGTTTGCTTCTTCAAAACAAGGTGTATTATCAAGATAACATAGTGTTAATTTAGAACTTGCTATTTTGTCTTCATCTCTTCCTGAAACAGTGCCTAAGTAACTAAGAGTTTTTTTATATTTTTCATCAAAAAAACATATAGAAAAACACTCATTTGAGTCAATAAATTCTTTAGTGTATCTTTGTGGTCTAATAAATGTAAAAGTTACATTTTTACCCCATAGAACGCCTACTCCACCCCAAGATGCTGTCATAGTGTTTGCTTTTTCTTCATTTCCAGCTGTGATTAACATCCAGTCATCTCCAATTTTTGAGAATGGGTTAAAAGACATTTCTTTAATATTAATTTTTTTAAAATCCATAGTAAAACCTCCAATTCTTTTTTAATATATGTTTAATAATTTATAAAATAACTATATTTGTTATTATAATGTATTTTAGAAAAAAAATAAATAATAAGAAAAAATATTATTCAAAGAATATAAATTTAAAAAGTTTGAACATTATTATGTATGATAAAAATTAACTTATGGTGTTTCAATAAATTTTATTGGAAATTTTAACAATAATAGTATTGACAATCAAAAAAATGTATAAATTTAGATAAAATACTTGACAATTACAAACAAATGTTTTACAATATTAGCAATCTAATGCAAGGATGTGAATTTATGGAAGAAAACAAATTATCAATTCAAAATGAAATATCTAATGAAGAAATAAAGAATTTAATATATACCATAAGAGGAAAACAAGTAATGCTAGATAGTGATGTAGCAATGCTGTATCATTATCCTACTAAAAGAATAAATGAAACTGTAAATAGAAATAAACAAAGATTTCCTGAAAATTTTTGCTTTCAATTAACAGATGAAGAATATAAAGTTTTAAGGTGCAAAGATATCACCTTAAACAAAGATAGTATACAAGAAAATTCTGGTAATTCTTTAAGGTCGCAAATTGCGACCTTAAACGAAAATATAGGAAGAGGAAAACATCGTAAATATTTGCCTTATGTTTTTACAGAACAAGGTATAGCAATGTTATCAGGTTTATTAAAAAACGATATAGCAATTCAAGTTAGTATAAATATTATGAATGCTTTTGTTGAAATGAGAAAATTTTTAATGCTAAATGGACAAGTTTTTGAAAGATTAACAAGTATGGAATATAAATTATTAGAACATGATAAAAAATTTGATGAAGTTTTTAATCAACTACAATTTGAAGAAAATATTAAACAGAGAATATTTTTTCAAGGACAAATATATGATGCCTATAGTCTTATTGTCGATATTATAAAAAAAGCAAGTAAGAAGATTTTGATAATAGATAATTATGTTGATGATAGTATATTAAAGATGTTAACTAAAAAGAAGAATAATGTAGAAGTAGTTATTTTAACATCGAACAAAAGCAATATTCAAAATATAGATATTCAAAAATTTAATAAAGAATATCCTATTCTAAAACTTGCTAAAACAAATAAATTTCATGATAGATTTATTGTTTTAGATAATGAAGAAATGTATCATTTAGGAGCTTCTATAAAGGATTTGGGTAAAAAATGTTTTGGGATTAATAAAATAGAAGATACTAAAATTATAGAGAAGATTATTAATTTATAAAGTTTAAGAAATTAATATAAAAATAAAAAGCATTGACAAAAATAATTGACAAACATATAATATATTAAACTAAAAATGAAAGGAAAGATAAAAATGAGTTTAAAAAATATAATCTTTAATTGTTGTTGTAGCTAGTAATACTCTGTCTATTGTGGACATGAGTATTAAAAGTCATGCCTACAATAAGGATTATATTTTAGTAGATAAATTATAATACTATGTGGGCATTTTAGTACACATAGTTTTTTTGCATTATGGGAAAATTTAATTTAAAAGAAATATTTTTGCATTATAGGAAAACTTAATTTAAAAGAAATATTTTTGCATTATATAAAAATTTAATTTAAGAGAAATATTTTCATAATAAGATGTATCACGGAAAGGAAGGAAGTTTAATATGTTTGAAAAAAGTAGTGTTATAGGCAATACACCAATGATAAAGATAAATTATAGATATAATGGTAAAGAAAAGAGCATATTTACTAAATTAGAATATTTCAATTTAACAGGAAGTATTAAAGATAGAGTTGCATTTTATATAATTAATAATGCCAAAAAAAGAGGAGACTTAAAAGAAAAAATGCCAATAGTTGAAGCTACAAGTGGAAATACAGGAATAGCATTATCAGCTTTAGGAAGTTATTATAAGCACCCAGTATATATCTTTATGCCAAATTGGGCAAGTGAGGAAAGAATTAAGCTTATGAAAAGTTATGGAGCTAAAGTAATTCTCTTTTCAAAGGAGGATGGAGGTTTTATAAGGTGTGTAGACGAGGCAAAAAAATTAGCAAAGGAACTAAATGGATTCTTAGCTAACCAATTTGCAAGTAGAGATAATTATTTAGCACAATATGAGACAACAGGGGAAGAGATATTACTTGATCTTCCAGAAAAAATAGGAGGATTTGTATCTGGCGTAGGTACAGGAGGAACTTTAATGGGAGTAGGTGATAGATTAAAAAAAGAATATAAAGATATGATTTTAACTGCTATTGAACCTGACAAAATGCCACTTCTTTCCGGAGGTAAAATAATAGGGCAACACAAAATAGAAGGTATTGGAGATGATTTTATTCCAGATTTAGTGGATAAAAATAAAATCGATAAAATTATACAAATAAATGATGATGATGCAGTTAATATGTCTAGAAAAATTGCTAAACAATTGGGGATTGGTGTTGGAATATCATCTGGTGCAAATTTTATTGGTAGTGTTTTGCTTGCAGATGAAATAGAGAATAATGTAGTTACAGTATTTGCAGATGATAATAAAAAATACCTATCAACAGATTTATCTAAAGAAATTGATGAAGACAGTAGGTTTGTTTCTAATAGAATCGAATTATTGAGTTATGAGGAACAATAAAATTATTTGATGGTTCGAACAACCCTAAATGCTCCAAAAATTACTCCCACAAAATTCTAAAACTATTAAAAATAAGTATTTTTAGAATTTTGAGGGAGTAAAAATTTCTATTTACAAATCTAAAAAATTTGAACAGTATTATATATCATAAAAATTAATTTCTACTGTTTCAATAAATACCAATAAATTTTATTGAAAATTTTAACAATAATCTGTAGTAAAATTTCAACTTTAATGTTATAATAATAGTTGAAAGTGAGGAAAGTATATGAATAATATAGATTTAATGAATTATTGGATTGAAGGTTCTGATGAAGATTATGATACAATGATGTATATGAAGGCTGGTAAAAAAAACACATGGTGTCTATTTATGGGGCATTTGGTAATAGAAAAATTATTAAAAGCACTTTATGCAAAAAATAATAAAAATGCACCTTATGCACCTAAAAGTCA
>CALXCJ010000046.1 GCA_944386775.1 uncultured Clostridia bacterium | reverse complement strand
TAAAGTGTTGAAAGCAATGCGTTTAAAGGATTAGAAAAAAAGATAAAAAAATTGCCTACATTTACTTGACACATACGATAAAAAAAGTAAAACTAATGTGTTATAACCAGATTTTTTAGAAGAAATAATGTAGCAAGTAAAAAAATAGCAAGCATTCTTGCTATTTTTTGTTCCATTCCAAGAAATTAATTTCCTAGAATACAAAAATCAATTCATAGCACATAATTAGAACACAGTTGATTAGAACACCAGTTACTAGATAATGGTTTTTAATAAAAAATAAAGAGCTTTCCTTGAAATGGAGGCCTTAACTATTAGAACACCAAGTCAAAAACAAAAAAAACTATTGCAATATTATCCAATTAAATATATAATAAATAACAACAAAATCCATATTCGAAAGGATGAGCCTATGAACAAAACAAAAAGAAAAATATTTGAAACCTCAATGAAGCTATTCGCAGAAAAAGGCTATGATGCAACAAGCATAGAAGAAATAACAGCAACAGTAGGAGTCGCAAAAGGAACGCTATACTACCACTTCTCAAGCAAAGAAGAAATATTTAATTTCCTAATTGAAGAAGGAATGAAGCTTCTGCAAAACAGCATAGACATAAAAACCTCAAAACTCCCAAACTACATAGACAAACTAAAAGCAATAATACTAATACAAATAAAAATCGTTGCAAAATATGAAGACCTAATAACAATTCTGCTAAGCCAATTTTACGGCAAAGAAGCAAGAAACCAAAAATGCCAAAAACACATATATGAATACATTAGCAAAATAGAAAAAATAGTAAAAGAGGGAATAGAAAAAAATCAAATAAAACAAGGAAATGCCAAGGTCATAGCATCTGAAATATATGGACTTATTGGTTCAGGTTTAGTATACAAAATGAGAAGTAAAGACTTCGACATAATGAAACTATACCATGAATTCGAAAACACAATTATAGAAGGATTAAAAATAAAGGGGTAGGAATTATGAGAGATCCAATTTATAAAGTTGAAAAATATAAAGATATAAAAGATATGCTTAAAAAAACAGGAGAAAAATATGCAGATAGACCAGCATATCTATTCAAAACAGAAGAAGAGGGTAAATTTAGAGAGATTTCACACAAACAATTTAGAGATGAAGTAAACTACTTAGGCACAAAATTAATAGATATGGGGCTAAAGGACAAAAGAATAGCAGTAATTGGAGAAAACTGCTATGAATGGGGAGTAAGCTATTTAGCAGTAGTAACTGGAACAGGAATAGTAGTCCCACTTGATAAATCATTACCTGAAAATGAAATAACAAGCTTAATTAAAAGGTCAGAAGTAGAGGCAATATTCTACACAAGTAAATATGATGAAATAATGAACAAAATCAAACAAGAAGGAATTTCTAAAATTAAATTTTTTATTTCAATGTCAAACGAAGAAAACAAAGATGACATATATTCTATTAAAGTTTTAAAAGAAGAAGGAAAAAAACTATTAGAAAATGGAGATAATAGATTCGTAGAAGCAAAAATAGACCCAAACGTTATGGGAATCATGTTATTTACATCAGGAACTACAGCAGCATCAAAAGCAGTAATGTTATCACACAAAAATATAGTAAGTAATTTATATGACATAGCATCAGTAATAAAATTAGTTCCAGAAGACAGAATGCTATCATTTTTGCCCCTTCACCACACATTTGAATCAACAGTAGGATTTTTATACCCAATATCTTCTGGATGTGCAATATGTTTTTGTGAAGGAATAAAACACATAGGACCAAACATTAAAGAATATGACATAACAGCAATGATATCAGTACCAGCACTATTTGAAGGAATGTTCAAACAAGTAAAAAGAACAATTCAAAAACAAGGTAAATGGGAAAAAGTACAAAAAGGTTTAAAAATTAGCAGATTTTTATTAAAACTTGGAATAGACCTAAGGCAAAAAATATTCAAAGAAATCCACCAAGCCCTAGGACCAAACTTAAGGTTACTAGTAGCAGGAGGAGCAGCCATGGACCCAGAAACAGAAAGGTATTTTAACGACCTAGGATTTAACCTATACCAAGGATATGGTTTAACTGAAACATCACCAGTGGTTGCAGCAGAAGATGATAAATACAGAAAAGTAGGCTCAATTGGAAAAGCATTCCCAAGCTTAGAAGTAAAAATAGAAGATCCAGATGAACAAGGAATAGGAGAATTAATGGTAAAAGGACCAACTGTAATGCTTGGCTACTACGAAAACGAAGAAGCAACAAAAGAAGTAATAGAAAAAGATGGATATTTCCACACAGGAGACTTAGCAAAAATAGACAAAGAAGGATATATATTTATAACTGGAAGAAAGAAATTCGTAATAGTACTAAAAAACGGAAAAAACATATTCCCAGAAGAACTAGAAGCACTGGTAAACAAAATAGAAGGAGTAAAAGAAAGTTTTGTATACGGAAAACCAGAACCAGATGGAGATTACAAAATATGTGCAAAAATTGTATATGATAAAGATGCAATAAAAGAAAAATATAATATAGAAGAAAATAAAGAAATCACAGAAGAAGAAATAAAAGAAAAACTATGGAATGAAGTAAAAAAAGTAAATAAACAAATGCCAGCATATAAATATATTAGGGAAATAACAGTCACAGAAAAAGAACTAATAAAAACAACCACACAAAAAGTAAAAAGATTTGAGGAAATAAAAACTGTAATATAAAATAAAAATTTGCTGTAACAAATGTAATATAAAAAATAATGTAAAAATATAATTCAAAAAATATAATAAAAAAATAGTAAAAAAATATAATATAGAAATAATATATATATAAATAAAAATAGAATGTAAAAAATAATTCAATAATTCAAAAAATATTATATAAAAAATATTAAAAAAACATTATAAAAAAGCATTTTACGAAAAAAACTACAATGTAATAAAAATGTAACATTTTTGTAACCAAAATGTAAACAAAAAATGAACATATTTACTTGTAGTTTTTTGTTGCATAATGTATAATAATAATTGAAATGATTAGAAAAAGTAAAACCGCGTAGGATAAAGGAGGTAGTTTACAATGTCTAAGTCTGGCATAGTAAACGTGAGAATGGTAATCACGGAAGAAAAGATATTATCAAATATAGATAAAGTACAAAAACTAATAAACCCTAAAAGCAAAAAGCAAATTGTACAATTAGAAGAAGATACATATTTTAAAGATATGGTAGAATCAATAAAAACATATTTAAATGAATATCCAAAAAAGAAAAATTTCCCAAGCAGTGTATATAAAGCAGCATATGGGCTAGTTGAATTTGCAACAAATCAATTTGAAGAAAACACTAAAAAAATAGAAGAACTAATAAGACAAAGAGAAGAAAACATAGCTTTAGCTGGAAAATTAAAAGACCTAGTAGAAGCAGTAGATAATAAAGAAAAAGACTGGAAAGAAAAAGTAAAAGAAGCAGAAGAAAGTTTTCCAGAAGATATTATAGAAACATTAAACATTGTTGGCAAATCAAAAGGACAAAAATCACAAAATTATCAAGACGCAATGAAGCTATTACACGCTAGAATAAATAACTTAGAATCTAACTTACACATAGAAATAGATATGGAAAGAATAGAAGATAGATCAAAAGCACTAAGTTACATAGGAATAGAAGTAGCAGACGCATTAAAATCTATCCCAACACCAGTTGAAGAAACAAGACAAGAAATAAACATGGCAGAAGTACTAGAACCAGAAGCAGAAACAGTTTCAAATGAAGTAGTACAAGAAAACGCAAAAGCTACAGAAAAAGCTTCAATACAAAAAGAAGACGAAACAACAGAAAAACTAAAACAACTAGAACAAGAATATATAAGCCAAACAACATTCGAACAAAAACCATCATTATGGCAAAGAATTAAAAACAGCAAAATAGTAAGAACTATAAAATACATAATGAAGATAAGAGTAGTATTAGACTACCCAGCATTGCCAGAAGGGAATAATCAAAATTAAAAAATATTAAAGAAGCAATTAACTAAAAAATATCAAATTAACAATCAGATTTAAAAAATATTAAAGAAGCATTCAAATTTAAAAAATATCAAAGAAACAATCAGATTTCAGAAACATCAAAGAAACTAATGAAATTAAATAAATATCAAAAGAAAAACTATAAAGTTACTAAAGAAAAAATAAAATAAATAAGAAACTAAAGAAAAAGCTTAAACAAAAGAAAAAACTTTAGTAAATACTAAAGAAAACAACAAAATAAACGTTTAAGAAAAATGTAAAAAGAAACTTAAGAAAATAAAAATAAGAATAATAGCGAATATTATACAAAAAGTATAATATTTGCTTTTTTTAAAATATAAAAAGAAAGATGCATAAATTAAACTATAAAAATAAAAAGTCAAAGATAAACTATAAAAATTAAAATGCAAAAATTAAAATATAAAAAATGCATAAAAAATACATAAATTAAGATATTAAAATATAATATAAAAATAAAATTCAAAAATAAAGATTAAAAAAATAAAAACATAAAATTAGAATATATAAATGCAAAACTAATCGGAAGGAAAAATCAAAAAATGAACATAAACAAAATAAAAAATAACAAAAACCAAATAATAGGAAAACAAATCGAATATTATAAACAAATAGAATCAACACACCTATATGCCAAAACAATAGCAACAGCAGAAAAAAACAATGGAAAAATAATAATTGCAGAAAATCAAACAGAAGGCATAGGAACAAAAGGAAGAACATGGCACACAGGAGAAGAAAACAATATAGCAATGACAATAATACTAAACCAAAACCTAAACTTAGAAGCCATGCAAGGAATAACAATAAAAATTGCCGAAACAATGCAAAAAACAATAAAAGACTTATATAGCTACAACCTAAAAATAAAAGAGCCAAATGACTTAATGCTAAACAACAAAAAAATATGTGGAATACTAACAGAAATAAACACAATAGGAAACAAAATAAACTATATGCTAATAAGTCTAGGATTTAATGTAAATGAAACAGAATTCACAAAAGAAATTCAAAATACAGCAACATCACTAAAAAAAGAATATGGAAAAGAATACGAAAGAGAAGAAATAATAGTAAAATTCATAGAAAACTTAGAAGAAAAGCTTTTATAGAACCACAAAAAAACACAAAAAGTCCAAAATGTTCCATTTGGGGAATATTCCCAAATGGAACAAAACTGCGACATTTTATAATTCTAAGCTTGCTTCAAGTGCTAATATAATCATATTTTTAAGACCTGTTTCTCTTTCTTTTTGAGTTGCTATTTTATCAATATATTCAGAGTCTACAACACTCATTAAACATGCGGCTTTTTTTTCAAGAAGTTTTGCTACATAAAATAAGGCAAAAGCTTCCATTTCAGCTGCACAAGGTTTTATATCTTTTGGGATTCTGTCCATAAATTTTGTTTTATCAGTCATATAAACATCAAAACAATCAGTACAAATAGTATCTCCTTCAAATAAATTTAAATTTAACTTGCTTGCTGTAGAAGATATTATTTTATTTAAATCAGAAGCTCCTGAAACTAAGTGGCAATCATCATTATTTAAAGTTAGTGCAAAGTTACTTTCTGAATAAACACGTTTTGAAAGTACAATATCAAATAATTGCATCTGGGGTAAATATCCTCCGGCAAGAGCCTATACGAATAATATTTTCTACTCCATAAATTTTATATAATTCATAGCAATAAATTCCCATACTTGGCATACCCATTCCAGATGCCATAACTGTAACTTCTTTTCCTTTATATTTTCCAGTATATGCATATGCACATCTAACCTGATTTACAAGTTTGGCATCAGTTAGAAAATTTTCTGCAATATATTTTGCTCTTAGTGGATCTCCTGGCATTATAACAGTTTTTGCAATTTCATTTAATTTTGCTTCATTATGTGGTGTTGACATATAAATTCCTCCTTTTGAAATATTATTTCAAATTTTTTTAAAATTATAACAATAAAAAAAATATAAAACAAGAGAATAAGGAAACTTTTATTAATATGTGATAATTACTTGAAAAAAATAATAAGTTATGATATAAGATATAATAACAAAATAGAGAAATTTATTTTATGCTATAAGAACTGAGGTGAAAAAATGATAAAAGCATATGCTAAATCAGATGTTGGCAAAGTAAGAGAAATGAATCAAGACAGTTTTTACATTTCAAATTCATTAGATGAAGTACAATTATACATGCTAGCAGATGGTATGGGTGGATATAATGGCGGAGAAATAGCAAGCAAGCTCGCAATTCAAACAGCAAAAAGTTACATAGAAAACAACTTCAAAGAAGTTCCAAAAGACCGAGACAGTATCATACAATTATTAGGAAGTAGTATGGAATATGCAAATATGGTAGTATACGAAAAATCTAAAGAAGATCCAGAACTAGAAGGAATGGGAACAACTTTAGAAATTTGTTTAATATATAATAACAAAGTATATATAGGTCACATAGGAGATAGCAGAATTTATAGAATAAGAAAAGAGATAATAAGAAAGCTAACACAAGACCATAGCTATGTGCAAAAACTGGTAAAAGATGGAACAATCACAAAAGAAGAAGCAGAACATCACCCACAAAAAAATATGCTCATGAAAGCACTAGGATGTAACGCATTTATAGAGCCAGATGTAATGGTAAAAGGATTCTTAAAAGATGATATATTAGTAATCTCATCAGACGGGCTAACAAATTTAGTAAAACAAGAAGAAATCTTTAAAATAGCCAAAAAAGATTTTGAACAAGCACCAAAAGAATTAGTAAATATGGCAAATGATCGAGGGGGATTTGATAATATAACAGTAATAGTTATAAAAAATATATAGCAGTCTACATAAAAACATAATTTAAGGAGAGATTAAGTATGAATTTAGAAGGGAAATTATTAGGTGGCAGATATGAAATAGTCCAAAAAGTAGGAAATGGACGGAATGGCAATAGTATATAAAGCAAGAGACATTGTTTTAAATAGATATGTAGCAGTAAAAGTACTAAGAGATGAATTTACAACAGATGAAGAATTTATAAAAAGATTTGAAACAGAAGCACAATCTGCGGCACGCCTAACACATGCAAATATTGTATCTATATATGATGTAGGAGTAGATAATGGAATTTATTACATAGTTATGGAATTAATCCAAGGAAAAACCCTAAAAGAAATAATAGTAGAAGAACAAGGGCCTCTTCCTTGGAAATGGTCTGTAAATGTAGCAATACAAATAGCCCAAGCATTAGAGGTTGCACACAGAAACAACATAATACACAGAGACATAAAACCACATAATATAATAATAACAGAAGATGGAGTTGCAAAAGTAACAGACTTTGGAATAGCAAAAGCAGTATCAAACTCAACAATAACAGCATTTGGAAAAACAATAGGATCAGTACACTATTTCTCACCAGAACATGCAAGAGGAGGATATACAGATGCAAAATCAGATTTATATTCATTAGGAGTAGTTATGTATGAAATGGTAACAGGAAGAGTACCATTTGATGCAGACACACCAGTATCTGTAGCACTAAAACACATGCAAGAAGACCCAATCCCACCAAAAGAAATAAACCCACATTTGCCAGATGCAATAGACAAAATAATCATGAAAGCACTAAAAAAAGATCCAAACCTAAGGTACCAAACAGCAACAGAAATGTTACAAGACTTAAAAATGGCACTAAAAAATCCATCAGGAGATTTTGTAGAGCAAATAGAATATGACCCTACTGCAGAAACGCAAAAAATGGACTCATACAAAAATGTAAAAAATAGAGCAGAAGAAAATAGCAAAAAAGAAGGTAAATTTAAAAAATTTATAAAAAAACACAAAGTCTTAAGTGCATTTATTGGAATAATACTATTATTTTCAGTAGCATTTGGAGGAACACTTGCAGTACTAAATATAACAAACCCAAAAGAAGTACAAATTCCAAACTTAGTTGGAAAAACAGAAGAAGAAGCAAAGCAAGAAGCAGAAAACCTAAAACTAGAGTTTGAAGTAAAATCAGAAGAATATAACAAAGATGTAGAAGAAGGCAAAATAATTAGCCAAGACCCAACATACCACGAAAACTACAATGTAAAAGAAGGAAGCACAATCCAAGTAGTTATAAGCAAAGGAACAGAAAAAACTACAGTACCAAAAGTAGTAGGAGAAAAAGAAGCCGATGCAATAAAAGCACTAGAAGATGCTAACTTAAAAGCAGAAGTTGTAGAAGAAACAA
The DNA here is from genome assembly GCA_944386775.1 of uncultured Clostridia bacterium. GTDB lineage: Bacteria > Bacillota > Clostridia > TANB77 > CAG-508 > CAG-269. The sequence continues at coordinate 5,594 of CALXCJ010000046.1, read as the reverse complement.
GCAAAACAGTAGAAGCAGGATATGTAATAAGCCAAGACATAGATGCAGAAACAGAAGTTGCAGCAGGAGATACTGTGAAAATACATGTAAGTAGTGGAACTGGAATTAAGCAAGTCACAGTAGTAAGTGTAGTAGGTCAAAATGAGGAAACGGCAAAAACAACATTAGAAAACCTTGGACTAAAAGTAAATACTACATATGCAACAAGCACAACAGACAATGGAAAAGTAACAAAGCAGAGTGTAGAAAGTGGAAAAGTAGTAGATGAAGGAACAACTGTGACATTAACAGTAAATAAGGTTGCAGAAACGAAAACAGTAAATGTAAAAATAAATGTAAAAGCAATTACTGGAGGATATACAGAAAACACCAATACTCAAAATAATACTAACTCAAGCAATACATCAAATACAACAGGCACAAATAATACAAGCAAAAATGTTAATATAAAAGTAAATGATGAAACAAGAACAGGTGTAAGTAAAAATGAAACAGACTATAGTGTATCTTTAAGTGGAAAAGAAGGGGAATCAATAACAGTTACTGTAACAATAACAGACCCTAATACAGGAGACGAAATATATAAATCAAGCAAACCACTAACATTTGGTAGCCAAGATACAATTTCATTTAACTAAATTAAAACAGAAAATTAAGATAGAAAAATATTTTAAAAGAAAATAGTAAAAAGAAAGGATAAGTAAGAGAATAAATAAAATATATTTATTCTCTTGCAATGCTTATAAAGGTAAAATATGCAAGGAATAATAATAGAAAATATATCAAATTTATATAAAATTGAATTTCAAAATAACATCTATACAGCAACCGCAAGAGGAAAAATCAAACTAGAAGAACTAACACCAGTTGTAGGAGACAATGTAGAATTTGAAATAATAAATAACGAAAAAAAAGAAGCAGTCATCACCAAAATTTTAGAAAGAAAAGTATATATAAAAAGACCAAAAATTGCAAATATCACCCAAGAAATATGTGTACTATCAAGCCAAGATCCAAAGCCAGACCTATTAATGCTAGACAAGCAATTAGCATTATCAGAATACCTAAAAATAAAAAGCATAATAGTACTAAACAAAATAGACTTAGACCAAAGCAAAGAATTCATAAACATTGCAAATACATACAAACAAATTGGGTATAAAGTAATTCAAACAAATGCAAAAGAGTCAGAAGGAATAGAAGAACTACTAGAAAATATGAAATCTGAAATTAATGTATTTGCTGGAAATTCGGGAGTTGGAAAGTCTAGCTTAATAAATGCAATTTTTAAAAAGGTACTCACACAAGAAGGGGAAATAAGCAAAAAAAATAAAAAAGGAAAAAATACAACCACAAGTGTAAAATTATATGAAATAGATAAATCAACATATATAGCAGATACCCCAGGATTTTCAACATTTGACATATCAGAAATAGAATCAAATAGGCTAGCTGAATGTTTTAAAGAATTTAAAGAGTACATAAAATTTTGTGAATTTGTAGGATGTACTCATATAAAAGAAGAAAATTGTGGAATAAAAGAAGCGGTAGAAAAAGGGAATATAAGTAAAGAAAGGTATCAAAGATTTTGCACAATATATAATGAATTAAAAGAAAAGGAGAAAAGAAAAAAATGGTAGAAGTTTCAGCCTCAATATTATCAGTAAAGCCAAAAGAAGAATCAAAAACTTTTTTTGCACTAGAAAAAGCAAAAACAGATTATTTTCATATAGATGTAATGGATGGAAAATTCGTAAGCAAAGATACATATCAAAAAATGTTTGAATATGCATCATACATAAAAAGAATATCAAATACACCATTAGATGTACATTTGATGGTAGAAGATGTAGCTGAAGCAATAGATGAATTTTCAGCAGTAGAGCCAAATATAATTACATTTCATTATGAAGCTTGCAAAAGTGAAGAAGATGTGGAAAAATATATTAAATTAATAAAATCATATAATTGCAAAGTTGGAATAAGTGTAAAACCAGAAACTAAAGTAGAAGAAATATATAAATTCTTACCATTTATTCACACTGTACTTATAATGACAGTAGAGCCAGGAAAAGGCGGACAAACATTTTTAGAAGATATGGTAGAGAAGATAGCTAACCTAAAAAAATATATTGATGAAAATAATTTAGAAATAGATATTGAAGTAGATGGAGGAATAAATTTAAGAACAGCACCAGAAGTAAAAAAGGCAGGAGCAAATATTTTAGTTGCAGGTACAGCTATTTTAAAAGCGGTTGATTATAAAGTTATTATTGATGAACTTAAGTTGGATTAAAAATACCTATATTAAAAAAATAGCATCAATTTCTTTTGAATATTATAGAAATTGAGGCTATTTTTTATCAGTCAAAAATTATAATTTATCCTATTTAGAATTTTTAGAATCTGTTATCACTTCATTTTTTCTATAAAACAAAGGAGTAACAACAAGCCCTAGACCTAAAATAACTGAAACTATAGTTAAAATAGATCCAATATTAAATGGAATTAAATATAAAGCCCAGAAAATTATAGATGTAACAATTAACATTCCAAAAATTCCAATATTTTTATTAATTTTAAATTTATTAGCTATAAAGTTATTAACAGTAATAATAAATACAGATTCACTTATAGCAATTAAAACAAAATATACAAGTAATAACAATAAAGCAACACTAGTTGTAATATTAATAAGTAATAAAAGTATAGAAACAATAGGTATAACAATTAAAGTTAAAAATCCAATAAGTAAAATAGCCCATTTTTTATTCTTTACTAAGTTTTCTGTTTTTTCTTTAAATTTAGGTGCTATCCAAAGCAATACAAGCCAAACAATTATTACTAAAACTAAGAAAGTACCAAGTGATAATAAATAAGATCCAATACTAGGTGAGCTTGCAGATTGCTTAGAAAACTCTATAGTTCCATTAACAAATTCTTCTGATATATTTGCTTCATTTGGTGCAGAATATTTTAAGCTTCCCATAATTATTCCTTGTGAATCACCATTTACAAAGCTTATATTAGAACAATTAATAAAAGCATTTCTAGAAATAGTTCCATATACATTAAAATTTGTACAAGTAGCTCTAACATCACGGTATGTAAAACCTTGGTTTATTGTTAGAGTATCACACATTGCATAAATATCATATGCAGAACCTTTAAAATCAATTGTATTTGCAAAAACAAATAGGTTTCCAAAAATTAAAGAATCACTTCCTATAGTAACATTATCTGCAAATATAAATGCATCACCTGCAATTTGTGAATTTACTGTTACTGAGCTACCCATTGCAAATAAATTACCATCAATATTTTTGTCAACAGAGATATTTTGATCAAATAAATATTGATCACCATAATAAATAGAATCTTCAGAAGAAGTTGATTCTGTAGTTTCAGTTTGTGCTGAATCAATTACTTCAGCTCCAGAAGATGTTGAATCCGTATTTTCTGCTTGTGTTGAATCAATTACTTCATCTCCAGAAGATGTTGAATCTGTATTTTCTGCTTGCACAGAATTAATCGCATTTCCTTCAGAAGAAACAGAATCGTTTGAAGTTGATTGCTCATCAATATTATCACCAGTATCTGTAGAAATTGGCATTACTCCATTTTCAGAAACAGTGACATTTTGGCTATCACCATCTGCTGCAAAAGCCAGATTAAAAAATAATAAAGTAAAAATCATAAAGAAAATAATTAAAAACTTTAATTTGTTTTTTAACATAAATGTACCTCCTAAAATTTTTTCTTAAGTGAATAATATAACTTATATATTTTTTTGTCAATTACTTTTAGAAATAAAATATGCACATTCAGAAGAACTTAAAAAAACCGAATTACTTACAGTATTATAAGTACATTTTCCATCTTTTTGATAAATACAGTTTAAAGAACAATTTATATTTGTCAAAAAAATCACCTCTTAAAATTAATATAACCATATTGAATTATAATATTCTTATTCTCTTATTATAATAAGCACAAAAATCCTTTACAGTACATTCATCACATTTAGGGTGGCGAGCAATACAAGTATTTCTACCATGCCAAACTAAAAGATGATTAATATATTTTAAATCTTCTTTAGCAAAAAGTTTAACTAGATCCTTTTCAATTTTAGCAGGATCAGTTTCTTTTGAAAGTCCCATCAAATTAGAAATTCTTTTAGCATGTGTATCAACAGCAATACCACTTGCAATACCATAAACCTCAAGCATAATAACATTTGCAGACTTTCTGCCAACACCAGGAAGTGCCATCAAATCATCCATATTATTTGGAACAACACCACCAAAATTTTCAATCACAGCTTTTGCACATAACTTAATATTTTTAGCCTTATTTTTATAAAAACCACAAGGGTGTATAATTTTTTCTAATTCAGAAATATCAATATCAGCATAATCATTAATAGTCCTGCACCTTTTAAATAAAGCAGGAGTTGTCTTATTAACCCTTTCATCAGTACACTGAGCAGAAAGCATAACGGCAACAACCATTTCAAAAGGAGTAGAAAAATCTAAACTACAAGTAGCATCAGGGTAAGTTTTTCTTAAAATATCAACAACTTTTTTTGCATCGACTTTTTTCATATATAATTGCTCCCTTCAATATTCTAAAAATTTTTAAGTTCTAGTTAATTATAGCATATAGCAGGTTATGTCTGCAACTTATAAATCTTGCTTTTTATTGCATTTTTTTAAATGTAATAGCAATTTTGATTTTATAAAAAAATTTGGTCAGATGCGTCTGACCAATTTTGTCTAAAGAGAGATGTTCACATAAAAAAGTAACCAAAAAAAATAAAAATAATATAATATATAAAAAGAAAAAATAGGGAGGAAATGTTATGATATTTTGTGCACTTAAAAAAACAATAGGAGTTATTTTAATAGGACTAGGATTAGGAATATTACTTGTGTTGTTACTCCCTATGACAGGCTGGTTATTCTTAATTGGAGTTGCCTTAGCATGTGTTGGAATTATGTGGCTTGCATGCTAAACATTATAAATAAAAGTTAGGAGGGAATACATATGACTATAGTAGTAAAAAAAGTTCCAAAGTTCTTAAGGGGATTTGTAAAATTAATATTTGGAATTAAAGAAAAAGAATAATGATGCTAAAAATTAAAGTTAAAAGTTAAAAGTTTAGTGGTATAGATTATTTGTTTCTGCTTAACTTTTAACTTTAATTTTTGATGCTATACTTTTGCTAACTAATTAGTATAATTTTAAAATGCTTAGTATAATTTTGAAATGTTTAGTAAAAGTTTAAAATGTTTAATATAATTTTGAAATGTTTAGTATGATCTTGAAATGTGTAGTATAATTTTGAAATATTTAGCATAATTTTGAAATGTGTAGTATAATTTTGAAATATTTAGAATAATTTTAAAATATTTAGTAAATTGTAAATATAAAAACAAAAAAGAGCTTATGCTCTTTTTACTTTACCATTTTTTAAACATTTTGCACAAACTGAAATCCTTTTTACTTGACCATCTACTTCTGCTTTAACACTTCTTAAGTTTGCTTTCCAAGTACGAGGACTTCTTTTACTTATATGTGAACGTGTTATACTT
>CALXCJ010000045.1 GCA_944386775.1 uncultured Clostridia bacterium | reverse complement strand
TACATTTTCTTTTACTTCTTTCATTTCTACATTTAATGTTTCTACATTTTCTTTTACTTCTTTCATTTCTACATTTATTGTTTCTACATTTTCTTTTACTTCTTTCATTTCTACATTTAATGTTCCTACATTTTCTTTTACTTCTTTCATTTCTACATTTAATGTTTCTACATTTTCTTTTACTTCTTTCATTTCTACATTTAATGTTTCTACATTTTCTTTTACTTCTTTCATTTCAACTTTCAATATACCTACGTCTTGCTTTATATCTTTGGTTTCTTTCTTTATTACTTCTTCTAAATACTCTTTTGTTTGAGTTTGAAATTCTAATATAGATACCAAGAATTTGTTTTGGTTTTGCAACATTTCTTCTATTTTTTTATCTTGAGCTTCTAATCTTTTATCTATTTTTTTGTCTTGCTCTGCAAATTTTTCATCAAATACTTTCTGCTGTTGTTCTATTAGTATTGTTACAATCTCTTGTAATTCTTTCTTCTCCATTTACAGCCTCCTTTCATAGTTTTTTTACAATTAATTGTAAGCACATTATAATAGAGACTTTCAATTATGTCAAGTGTTTTTCATCGACATTTTTCGACTTTTATACATTGTAATTATTCATTTTACTGACTTTAATATGAATTATTATTTTTATTTTAATTAATGATATTTAAAAAATCTGTGAATTATAAAAATTTTCTAAAATGAAACTTTTTACAAATAACTTCTTGAGGGCAGTTTATTTTAAACTCTGAATGTAACCTTGTAACTTTAACATCAAAAATGGGAAATTTTTTTTATATAAATTCTATTGATTATGTATACATTTTGTTATATAATACCTAAAAACAAATAGAAAGGGGCTTTTTCATGTCATATAATTTTAAAGAAATCGAAAAAAAATGGCAAAACTACTGGGACGAAAACAAAACATTTTATACAGATGTATGGGATTTTTCTAAGCCAAAATTCTATGCACTAGATATGTTCCCATATCCATCTGGACAAGGGTTACACGTTGGGCACCCAGAAGGGTATACTGCAACAGATATTATCTCTAGAATGAAAAGAATGCAAGGATATAATGTTCTTCACCCTATGGGATGGGATGCTTTTGGCCTTCCTGCTGAGCAATATGCAATTAAAACAGGAAACCATCCAGCAGTTTTTACTGAAAAAAATATTGAAACTTTTAAAAAACAATTAAAAATGTTAGGACTTTCATTTGATTGGGATAAAGAAATATCTACTTGTGACCCAAATTACTATAAATGGACACAATGGATATTTAAAAAACTTTATGAAGATGGCCTAGCAAAACTAGTAGAAATGCCTGTAAACTGGTGTGAAGGACTAGGTTGCGTACTTTCAAATGATGAAGTAATAAATGGAAAAAGTGAAAGAGGTGGATTCCCTGTTGTTAGAAAAAACATGAAACAATGGGTTTTAGATATACCAAAATATGCTGAAAGATTATTAGAAGGATTAGAAGAAATTGATTGGCCAGAATCTACAAAAGAAATTCAAAGAAATTGGATAGGTCGTTCTGAAGGAGCTGAAATTGAGTTTAAAATTGATTCACAAGACGATTTATCATTTACAGTATTTACTACAAGACCTGATACTCTATTTGGTGCAACTTATTGTGTATTTGCACCAGAATTAGAATTAGTTACCAAAATCACAACACCTGAAAAATTGGCTGAAGTTCAAGAATATATTAAAAAATCAGCTGAAAAATCAGACCTAGAAAGAACAGAATTAAACAAAGAAAAAACTGGTGTATTTACAGGAAGCTATGCTATAAACCCTGTAAATGGCAAAAAAATTCCTATTTGGATATCAGATTATGTTTTAGCAACATATGGAACAGGCTGTATCATGGCAGTTCCAGCTCATGACCAAAGAGATTATGAATTTGCAAAAAAATTTGGTCTTGAAATTATCCCTGTACTTGCAGGTGAAAGTATCGAAGAAAAAGCATTTACAGGTGATGGTACACATATAAATTCAGGATTCTTAGATGGCTTAAATAAAGAGGATGCTATTAAAAAAATGATTTCTTGGCTTGAAGAAAACCATTTAGGTAAAAAACAAGTAAACTATAAACTAAGAGAATGGATATTTGCAAGACAACGTTATTGGGGAGAACCAATCCCAATTGTATATGTAGATGGCAAAATAGAAGCTTTACCTGACTCTAGCCTACCTCTAATCTTACCAGAACTTGAAGATTATGCACCTTCTAAAACAGGAGCTTCTCCTTTAGACAAAGCAACCTCTTGGGTTCAAACAACATTTGATGGAAAACCTGCAAAAAGAGAAACTAGTACAATGCCAGGTTCTGCTGGTTCAAGTTGGTATTTCTTAAGATATATAGATCCAAAAAATGATAAAGAACTTGCAAATAAAGAGCTACTTGCTCACTGGATGCCAGTTGACTTATATATGGGCGGACCAGAACATGCTGTAGGACACTTATTATATTCAAGATTTTGGAATAATTATTTATATAATAAAGGAATAGTCCCAGTTAAAGAACCTTTTGCAAAACTTCGCCACCAAGGTATGATTTTAGGTAGCAATGGTGAAAAGATGAGTAAATCTAAAGGAAATGTTATTAATCCTGATGATATGGTAAGAGAATATGGAGCAGATTCTTTAAGAGTTTATGAAATGTTTATGGGACCTATTGATGCTGCTAAACCTTGGGACCCAAATGGTATTGATGGTTCTAAAAAATTCTTAGATAGAGTATGGAGACTTTATGCAGAAACAGATAAAATTCAAGATGCAGAAAATAAAAACTTAGAAAGATTATATCATTATACAGTTAAAAAAGTAACAAATGATTATGAAACTATGGGATTTAATACTGCTATTTCTCAAATGATGATTTTTATAAATGCTGTTTATAAGGAATCTATTTTCCCTAAAGAATATGCAGAAGGTTTCTTAAAACTATTAAACCCTGTAGCTCCTCATATAACAGAAGAACTTTGGAATGTTTCTTTAGGTCATAATGGTACTATTAGTTATGAAAAATGGCCTGAATATGATGAGTCAAAAACTAAGCAAGAAGAAATTACTCTTCCAATACAGTTTAATGGAAAATTAAAAGCAACTGTTCAAATTGCTTTAGATGAAGATGAGGCTTCTGTTAAGGAAAAAGTTCATAATTTGGTTGATAGTAAATTGGATGGTAAGAATATTGTTAAAGAAATTTATGTAAAGAATAAGATATATAATATTGTTGTTAAATAATATTTAAATGATACATTTTTGAATTATATCTATATTTAAAAATAATAAAACAGGTTATAAAAGCCTGTTTTATTATTTTTAAATATTCATCAGAGTATATCGGCTAGCTTGTGTAAACTTTAAACTTCTTATACTATTTTAATATTCTACTGCAAAATAAGTTCTCCTTTATTTTATAATAAAATCCATTTTCCTTTTCTTGCTGTTCCTTCTCTTTTTATAATTTCAACTTCTTTCATTTTCTTCAAATTCCATTTTATTCCTGATAAAGTGATATTTTCTATTAATTCTGATAATTCTCTTGCAGTTATTGTAGGATTTGTTCTAATTAGCTCAATTATCTGTTTTTGAGTCTTATTAGTATAGTTATTGGTATAGTTATTAGCATAGTTTTTAGTATAGTTCTTACTATCCTTTTTAGTATATAATATTAATGTAGTTCTATTTGGATTAAATGTTTCCTCGATTTTTGGCATTCTCCATTATTTTTCTTTCCACACATCATTTATCATAGATAGACCCGAATCTGCTCTTTCTCCATATCCTAAATGTGAAAACATCTTATGCAGTAATGAATTTCTTAGATCACTTTGTCCCCTTTAAACGCTTCATCTATTGGAATTCTCATATTTCTAGTATATGTATTATTTTCTTTATTTTCCTTAATCCCTAATACAATTATTCCGCCCTTTGAATTTGCAAAAGCTGAATATGTACTCCATAGAGATTTTGGCAATTGCTTTTTAGCTTTTTTAAATTCTATTTCTCGATTTTCTCCTATATTTAATAAACCTATTATTTGTTGCTTATTCATGTTTTTTCACTCCTTATTATGCAACTTTTTTCATAATTTAAATCACAAGTATTATAGAACTATTTTTTTATTTTTTTACTATCTATTTCCACAATCTTTTTCTTTTTTATTCTTTCATCATTTAAAATTTTTCCTTGCATATCCTCTACCTCACCAATTTCTAAGAAAAGGCGTTTTGTGATAAGTATTAGGTTATTATATAAAACATTTATCTGTTCATATTTTTCATTGCAATCACATTGCATATCATAAATTTTTTTCTGTAAGTCTAAAATTGTATTTTTACTTTCTAAAAATTCTTGGCATAATTCTTTTATATTTGTTATGTCTTTTGGTATTGCTTTATTTTCTTTTAATTTTTCTTTATTTTGTTTTAATTTTTCTCTATTTTCCTTTAATCTTGCTTTATTTTTCTTTAGAATTTCTTCATTCCCTTTTAATGATTTTATTTCCATATATATCACTATTCCTTTTACTTATAAATTTATACTGATATTATAAGTTCTAGTTTAGATATTGTCAACATAAACTTTTCGACAAAATATGACAAATAACTTGTAACACAAATGTAACAAAGATTTAATCATTTTGAAATATCTTTTACATGAGTTTTATTGTATAATAAAAATAACATGGTACAAAAGGAGAAATATTATGAGTATTGAGTCTGATTTAAGAAGAGATGGAATTAAAGTAATTAAAAAATTAGATACTTTAAAAATTAATTCACTTGCAAGGAATATTTCTGTAAAAATATGCAAAACTTTTCCAGATTATGGATTGAATCAGGATGATTTATTTATAAAATTATCTAGACTTGATATGTATATTGCAAAAATGCCTGAAGGTATGGCTGAGGCTAATTATTTTTACAAAAATTCTTCAATTTATTTTAATGAACATATTCCAGAAAGTGAGTTAGAAGAATTTGCTGTCCATGAATGTATCCATTGTATTCAAGAAGTTAAAGATAAAAGAAATTATTTAATCAGAATGGGACTTTGTGATTATACTGAGTTTAAAATTTATGGCTTAGGCTTAAATGAAGCTGCAGTTCAACTTATGGCTTCACGAATAAACCATATTCCAAATGATTCTGTTAAGTATTTTGGAATTAATTTTGACACTATAAGTCCTTCATATTATCCTTTAGAATGTTGCTTAGTAAGCCAACTTGCTTACATTACAGGAGAGGATGCTCTTTTTGAAAGTACCATTAATAGTAACGATAATTTTAAAATTAAATTTGCAAATCTTACATCACCAAAAGCTTTTATGACTATACAAAATTCAATTGATGAAATCCTAAGTTATGAAGAGGAAATCATTAGAATTAATAATAAAATTGCTAAAATTAATGATAGAAACAAAAAAATTGATAATAACTTTAAAAAAATTGATGATTTAAAACAAAAAATAACTTCTACATTTTTAAAAACTCAAAACTTAATTATAACAAGTTATTTTGATTCATCTTTTGAAAAAATCTCTAATCTAGAGGAAGTAGAAACTTATAGAAAAAAATTGTACCATTTTAAAAATTATATTGGAACAACTGAAGGATATTCTTTCTTTAATGATTATTATATACAAAAAATGGATGAATTAGAAGTTAAATATAATTTAATAGAAAATGGTGAGTTTGATATAAATTCTTTACCTTCTAAGGATTTAGTAAGTAATAATAAAATTTTATTATTTTTCAAAAAATTAAAGAAACTTATTACAGGTAATAAAGTTAGTGATTATGAAAATAGTAAAAAAAATGTATAAAATAATATATTAAATTTTTAAAATAGTATATTAAATTTTAAAAATAATATATTAACTTTTAAGAATATTAAATTAGATTTTAAAAATATTATATTATATTAAAGTTTAAAAATATTATATTGAAGTTTAAGAATATTAGATTAGACCTTAAAAATAGCAAATATTTTACAATATATGTAATTTATTTGCTATTTTATTACTTTTTATAATTAAATTTAAACTTTACCTATATTTAATAGTCTCCTTATGTCAAATTTAAACATATTGACTTCATTTAAGTTAGCTTGTTTTAGTATGTAAATTATAACAAACCATAATTTAAAAGTAATACTTTTATTTAAATATTTTTTAATATAGATTTTGCAGCTTCTCTTCCTGTTCTTGCAGCCCATGCTACGGTTCCTTTGAATCCTGCTAAATCTCCTCCGGCAAATATTTTATTTTGTGATGTTTTAAAATCTTCATTAACCATTATATTTCCCCATTTATTAAGTACTAAGCCAAGTTCTAGTACCTCATCTGAAACTTGTGAACCTAGAGCCATTATTACATAATCTACATCTACAAAATAATTGCTTTTTTCTATATTTACTGGAACTTCTCTTTCTTCTCCTTCTTTTTTTACTAATTGAGTTTTTATTAATTCCAAGCTTTCAGGCTTTTTATCTCCTAATATTTTTACAATATTGTTCTGAAATAAAAATTCTACTCCTTCTTTTTTAGCATCTTGAATTTCTTTTCTTTCAGCAGGCATTTGCTTTTCAGCTCTTCTATATATTACCATTGTTTTTTTAGCGCCCAATTTATTAACAGTTCTTGCACAATCCATAGCAACATTTCCGCCACCAATAACAGCAACAGTTTTTCCTTGATAATTTGGATGTTTGCCATATTCTAATAATTCATTTCCGCCAAATACTCCTTCTTTATTTTCTCCTTCTACTCCCATTTTAGAAGATTTGTTTGCACCAATTGCTAGAAAAATTGCATCATATTCTGTTTTTAATTCTTCTAACTTTTCTTTATCTAATTTATAATTATATTTTACTTCTATTCCTAGGTCTAAAATATCGTTTATTGTAGTTTCTAAAACAGATTTATCTAGCCTAAAATCTGGAATTCCATGATCTAAAATTCCACCTAATTTGTTATATTTTTCATATATTGTAACATTTATTCCTTCTTTTGCAAGAAATGCAGCACAAGCAAGCCCAGCAGGTCCTCCTCCAACTACTGCAACTTTTTTTTCTGTTTTTGGTTTTGTATTATAACAGTCTTTTAAACTATATCCAAGCTCGTGTGCTTTATCAAATATATAGCTTTCAATCTCACCTATTGATACAGGTTCTCCTTTTATTCCCCTTACACAAGAGCCTTGGCATTGCTTTTCATGTGGGCATATTCTGCCACATACTCCTGGTAATACTGTGGTTTCTGATAATACTTTATATGCTTCAAATATTTTATTTTCTTTTACTAGTTTTATAAATTCTGGAATATTATTTCCTAGTGGACATCCTTTATTTGCACAAGGTTTTACTTTACAGTTTAAACAGTAATTTACTTTTTCTTCTATTTCTTTTGATTTTTCCATTAGTATCATTTTGTACTCCCTTTCTTGATTTTTATACTTTTTTTGTTTTTAGCGTTTACTTTTTGCTTTCATTTTTTTACCTTTGTTTTTTTTCTATTTTTTGCTTTCATTTTTTTACTTTTATTTTTATTCTATTTTTTACTTTCATTTTTTTACTTTTATTTTTTTCTATTTTTTGCTTTCGTTTTTTACCTTTATTTTTTTCTATTTTTTGCTTTCGTTTTTTACTTTTTGATCTTTTTTAATTTTTGTTTTTCATAAAATACTATTAAATATTTTATACTTATAAGTATGTTTGGTCAATATTCCTGACCACTTCCTCTAACTAAAATTTCAGACTTTTAATTTATCCATTACCAATTTCAAATCTTTTATAAAATCTATCTTTTTAGTCTCATCTCTTAATAGTGCTGCTGGGTGCCATGTTGGCATATAATGTATTCCTTTTTTTTCAAACCATTTACCTCGTGATGCTGTTATTCCATATTCTTTTCCTAAAATATTTTTTAATGCCACACTTCCAAGCAATACTATAATTTTAGGTTTTACTAAAATTACTTGATTGCGTAAATAGTCAAGACATGCAAATGCTTCATCATCTTCTGGGTTCCTATTTGCAGGTGGTCTACATTTTACAATATTTACTATATATACATCTTCTCTTTTTAGCCCGATTGCTTCAAATGCCATGTTCATAAGCTTTCCTGCTCTACCCACAAAAGGTTCTCCTAGCCTATCTTCATCTGCTCCAGGACCTTCTCCTATAAACATAACTGTGGCATTTTTATTTCCTACTCCAAATACTATATTTTGCCTTGTCTTGCATAATTTACATTTTTGGCAATTTACAATTGATTTTTCTAATTCTTCCCATGTTTCATACATTTTTTGTAACATCCTTTTATAATTTAATTTTTATTCATCTATATTTTATTTATATCAAACTATTATCTTAACCCTATTAATGCCACATTTAAAGCGTAATTTTCTTTTTCCACCCTGTGAGAATGTATAAAGTTTGAATTACACATACTACATATTTTGCTATCTAATATATTTTCTGGTTTAAGTCCTAAGTTTTTTAATAAAATTTTATTAATCATTACTGTATCTATAGTCCATTTTTCATTTGGAATTTTTTCTTCTATACAGCTACTAAATTCTTTTTCATTAAACTCATTTTGAAATAAATCTTTTACATCTTTTTGAACTTCAAAATGGCATTTTCTAATACTTGGAGCTATTGCACATATTATATTTGAAGGATTGCATCCAAAATCAGCTACCATTTTTTTCACAGTTACTACTGCTATTTTTTGCAAAGTGCCCCTCCAACCTGAGTGCACATTTGCTATAACATTTTTTACTGGATCATAAAAAAGTAATAATATACAATCTGCATTTGTAGTTGCTAAAAGTATTTTTCTTTTATTTGTAATCAAACCATCTGTATCATCATATTCTGGCAGATTTATATCAGGGCTTGACTTAAGTATCTTGCTTTCTACAATTTTAACACAATTTGTGTGATTTTGGTTAGGTTTAACTATTGCTTTATAATCAGAACCTATTGCCTTGCACATTTTACTATAACATTCAACTGATTTTTTATATTCTTTAGGAGATAATTTTTTTCTTTTTAAGTTTGTTGTCTTAAAATCTAAATTTATTCCTAAAGAATAGCCGTGAACTATTTGTCTAAATTCTAATAACTTCTTAAATTGTAAATAGTTCACACCATTACTTTCATTAATTACTACATCAGCGTCAATATTTGCATCAGTATTATTATCATCAAAACAAAAATCTCCAAGGTTCATAATTTAGCCTCCACAACTTTCATTTATTAATTTTTTTATAGTTTGTTTTTCATTTCTTGGATTACTTGGTCTTTGGGCTTTTTGTCTATGTATTTGTATTTGTTGTCTTTTAATCTTGTGTCAAATCCGCATATTGTTTTGTATGGGCAATATTCACAAGGCTTTTTGCCATTATTGTTTATTGGGTGTATGTCTATTTTTCCTTTTAGTATTTCTTTTCCTATTTCTTTTATTGTTTTTGTTATGTAGTTTTGAAGTATTTTGAATTCTTCGCTTTCTATTCCGTTTGTTTTTTGGTTATTTATTGTGTCCTTTTTTGTGATTGCTGCTGGTATTATTTTTGATACTTCTCCTTGTTTTAGGTTTGTGTCTTGCATTTTTATTACTTTTACGTCTGCTAGGATTAGACCTTTCATTTTAAAGTTTGCCCTTATTTTTTCTTCTATTTCTTCTTCTGTTATTCTTTTGTCTGCCTTTACTATTTGTTCTATTAGTGAAAAGTATAATACTCCTGCAGGTAATAGGTCTTCTTCTTTGCAGACTGCGTCTAGGTATGTTAATAATTGTATTTGTATTCCTGCATATACTTCGTTTAGGTCTATGTTTTTTGCTGAGGATTTGTAGTCTATTATTCTTAGGTATTTGCCTTCTTCTGATTTTGCTGTGTCTATTCTGTCTATTTTTCCTATGATTTCTATTTTTTGGCCGTTTTCTAGGTTTAGGACTATTGGTTTGTATTTTCCTTTTTCACTGAATTCTACTTCTGTTCCTTCTATGTTAAATTCACTGTATACTAGGCTTTCTATGATGTATTTTAATGCTTTTGCAAGAATTCTTTGTAGCCTTTTTACTAGTATTTTGTATTTTGCTGTTTCTTTAAAACTATAGTTTTTGCCGTTTTCTAGATTTTCGCCTACCAAATTTTCTACAATTTCTGTTATTTTTTGGTCTTGGTCTATTAAGTCTTGAAGCTTTATGTTTTCTTCTTTTATTGTTTTAAAAAATTCGTCTATTATTTCATGCATAAATGATCCTGTGTCAAAGTTTTGTACTTTTAGTTCTTCTTTTTCTTTTAATTTTAGGCCATATTGCAAATAATAGCTAAATGGACAGTTCATAAATCTTTCGAGTTTTGAAATACTTGTTTTTAATGTGTTTCCATATAGTTTGTTTATTATTTCTTTTGATATTTCTTTTGGCATATTTGTATAATTTAATGCTTTTAGGTCTATAGATAGCTTGTTTTCCCAATATTCGTCATTTTGGAAATATAGGTATACTTGTTTCCATTCTTTTTCCATTTCTTCTAAGTTAGAATTTTCTGATATTTTTGCAAGGATTTGTTCATATGTTGGTTTTAAGTTTGTAATTTCATATTTTGGAAGTACCAAGTCGCTTTCTTCTTGCAAATTAGGGAATAGTTTTTTTATTTTGTTTATTAATATTGATGGTCTTAATGCTTTTCCACTAGTATCTTGAGCGCTATATGATAGATATAATTCTTTTTCTGATGTTGTAAATGCTTTGTATATGTTAAAATTTTCTTCATATAGATTTTCTAGTCTTCCATTTGCAAGTTCTATTCCTTGAGCTTTTAAGTTTTTTCTTTCTTCATCTCCGAAAAAACCTTCATCATTATTTACACTTGGGAATACTCCATCATTTATTCCTATTATAAAAATCACATCTACTTTGTGACTTCTTGACCTTTCAACATCTCCTACTATAACTTCATCTTGCGAAGCTGGGATTTTTCCAAGGGCACTATTTTTTAAGCCTATTTTTAGTAATTGGTAAAATTTAGCTATATCTATTGTTTGATTTTTAAAGAATTCTACTATTTCATCTAGGTTTTCAATTAGTATAGTGTATGATTCTTTGTATTCGTTTGCTAAGTCAATTTTGCCTTCTTCTTTCAAGCTTTCTATCATATCTTGCAACTTTTCTTCGAAATTATTAGAAAGTAAAAATTCATATAGCTTAAGTGCTATGTTTTGTGCCGTTTTTTCATTTTGCATTTCGCATTTTAATGTTATTAGTGGATTTATTATTTTTTTTCGTAATTCGTTTAAATATTCTATTTCGTTTTTCTTTGTTTCGTCATTTAGTTCGTATTTAAAGTCTTTTTTCCATTTGCTTTGTTTTATTCCCCATTTGATACAATAATTTTCAAGCTTATATATATCGTCTTCTTCTATGTCTTGAAATCCTAGTTTTAGATAATTAAAAACACTTTCTCTTGTGAAGTTTTGGACTAGTATTTCAAAAATAGATAAGATGTATTGAATTATTATGTTTTGACTCAATACCCTTTTCTCGTCTATAAAAACTGGTATATCGTATTTTGCAAAGATTGCTCTGATTAGGTTTGAATATGTATCTAGGTTTTTTGTAATTACTGATATATCTCTATATCTTAATTTTTTTTCACGAACGAGATATGTTATTTTTCTTGATACATTTTCTATTTCTGTGTACCCATTTTTTGCTAGGAATAAGTGGATATTATCCACATTTTTTGCATATTTTGTGGATTTTTTTGCGTATAAATTTCCTTCTAAGTGTTTTAGTTCAGGGGTTTTAAATCTATATGTATCATTTAAAAATATTGGTTTTTCTATTTTTAAGTTTTCTTTTTCTAGAAGGGTTTTTATGTTAGATGCTGTTAATTTGTTTGAGTAAAATATGTCTGCATCAGGGGACTTGCTGATTTCTAATTCGTCTGAACATATTGTCATGGTTACCTGTTTTGCTACCTTTACAAGACCTTTTATTACCATATATTCTTGATAAGTAAATCCTGAGAATTCGTCTATATATATTAGGCTGTTTTTTAACCAGTCTAGTTTATCTATATTTTGGCTTAAAATATCTATTTTGTCTATTTCTTCGATGTAGTTTGACTCTAAAAGGTTTTCAAATTCTGTGTATAATAGTTTTGTGTCTTTTAGTTTTGTTTGTAAATATTTGTCGCTTGTTCCATCTATTGCTTTTTGCAAAGTTTGTAAATTTACTCCGTGTTTTTTGAATTCTGTTAAAATTTGAACTCCTAAATCTATATTTTCGTCTGTTTTTCCTAAGAATTTAAAGTCTTTTTTGCATTTGGTTAAAATCGCATATACAAGCATTGCTTTTCCTCGTTTTGATAGTGTTGCTTTTGTTCTTCCAAGGCTTTCATATAACCTGTCTGCCATTCTGCTTATTGTGATTACTTCTGCATTTATTACACTTTTTTGGTTTATTGAGTTCATTAGTTTTCTTTCTTGTGTGAATGAAAATTGCTCTGGAGTAATTATATAGATGTTTTCTTGTGAGTTTAGGTTTGCTGGTGTTTCGAGATTTGTTGATGTTTTTAGATTTGTTAATATTTCGAAATCTTTTGATGTTTCGAGTTTTCTTGATATTTCATCAAAACAAAATTTACTTTTGCCAGTACCTGATCTTCCATATATTAGTCTTAGTCCCATATATTACTCCCTTCTTAGTTTGTTATTTAATATTTTATTATAAAATTTGCAACTTTCTATATTCATTTTCTTATCTATTTTTTCATCCATCTATGCTATATTGTCTTTTTCTCTTCTCCAATAAAATAGATATTGTTGTGCTAGACCTGCTAAAGGTCCGAATTTGTCTTTTGCAAGCTTTTCAATTTTTTTCTTGCTTACTTTTTCTTCGTTTTCTTCTTTTATATATAATTCATTCATTACCCTTCTAACCCATACATCTATTGGAAATACTTCAAAACGTTTTAGTTCGGAAAATAACAAAATACAGTCAGCAACTTTTGGGCCTACTCCGGATAATGTTAGGAGCTTATTTCTTACTTCTAGTGTGTTTTGGTTGTTTTTTAGTTCGTCTAAATCTACTTGCTTTTCTAATATCATTTTTGTAGTCTCATATAGCCTTATATCTCTAAATCCTAGACCTAGTTTTCTGTATTCTTCTACTGTTACATTTTTTAATTGGTTTGGTGTTGGAAATGTATAGTATTCTTTTCCTTCAAATATTATTTTGTCTCCATATGCTTTTGATAGTCTTTCTATTATTCCTTTTATTCTTGGGATGTTGTTGTTCGCTGAGATTATGAATGAGATTATTGTCTCCCATAGGTCTTGGTTTAATATTCTTATTCCTTTTCCATATTTTGTGCTTTTTTGTAGGTTTTCGTCTATGTCTGATAATTGTTTTTTTATTTTTGTGTAGTTTCTTTCTAGGTCAAAATATTTTTTTATTTCTTGCTCATAGTTTTCTGTTTCGAAAATGCCTTTGAATAGTATATCATTGGTGGAATCTTGGTTTTTGTTTATTATTGAAACATTTACTACGTTTCTTTTCCATATTCCGGTATAGCTTCCGTTTGGTTCTTTGTTCCATCTAAAGCATTGTCCACAGTCGAATATATCTTTTAGTTCGAATGAGTCTTGGTTTTTTAGGGTGTATTGTTTTAGTTTCATTTTGTGTTTCACCTTTCTTTTGTTTTTTTTAGATTGGATTTTTCATTTATTTTATTTATTGATGTATTTATTTCTTGATGTATTTATTTCTTAATGTATTGTTTTCTTGATATATTTTATCATATATTTTTTTATGTGTCTAGCATATTTATCCCCCAAGATATTATCTATCTTGGGGGATTTCGGATTTTAAACACTTTTTAATAGGCAAAAACTTTGTAAGCATTCAAAATGCTTAATTTTTTTGTCAAATTTTC
>CALXCJ010000044.1 GCA_944386775.1 uncultured Clostridia bacterium | reverse complement strand
ATATTTATTAGTATCTAAATATAAATTTTCTAAATTTTCAAAAAATACTTGTCAAACATAAAGCCATGTGATATATTATTAACATAATTATTTATAATTAAATTCAAAAAAATTAAAATCTCAACATTTTCTAAAAAAATCCCATAAAATTATAAAATATAGATAAAGTAAAACTTAGATACATATTTTGTAACTTAAAAATTTTCAATAATATTTTCAAGCATCTTTAACTTAAAAATAAATCCAAAATTTTAAATCTAATTAAATAACTTCAAATCTATAAATTTTATCAAACAATTTCAAAACAAGAAATAAATCAGATTTTAATCTAAAGTTAATTTCCAAATTAATTTCATAAGTAATTTAATAATAAATAATCAAAATACAATTTACAAGGAGGAGTTTTATGATTAAAAACAAAGCAAATCAAGAAGAAACTATGCGAAAGAAAAAAATATTATCTCCCAAATTAGATGTAATATTTCAAGTACTTTTTGGAGAAGTAGGAAGCGAAAGAATTACCAAAAAATTTTTAGAAGCAATACTAGGGCAAAAACTGGAGGAGGTGGATTTAACTGGAAACATAGTACTAAGGAGAGAAAATTTAGAAGACAAAATGGGAGTATTAGATGTTCTTGTAAAAATTAACAATGAAGAGTACTGTAATGTAGAAATGCAAATGGTAGAAAAAGATAAATTACTAGAAAGAATACTATATTATTGGTCAAGAATATATGCCAAAAACCTAAAATCAGGTAATGATTATGAAAATTTAAAAAAGACAATAGAAGTATTAATAGTAAATTTTGAAATAAATAAGCTAAAAGAGTTAGAATACCATAGCAAATGGAAGATAATCGAAGAAAAAGAAAGAAAACTGATATTGACAGAAGACTTAGAAATACATATAATTGAACTACCTAAAATATATAAATTAAAAGTAGAAGAGCAAGAAGAAGAGCTAATAAAATGGCTAAATTTCATAGAAAATCCTGAAAGTAAGAAGGTGGAAAAATATATGGAAGACAATAAAGAAATGAAAGAAGCGAAAGAAAAACTAGAGGTAATGAGTGAAGACGAAAGAATGCAAATCTTAGCAGAACTAAGAGAAAAAGCAATTAGAGACGAAAAAGCAGAAAGAAGTTTTGCACAAAGAAAAGGAAGAGAACAAGGAATAATAGAAGGCAGAAAAATAGGAATAGAACAAGGAAGAGAAGAAGGAAAAGAAGAAGGAAGAAAGATAGGAAGAGAAGAAGGTAGAGAAGAAGGAAAAAAAGAAGGTATCAAAGAAGGTATCAAAGAAGGTATCAAAGAAACAGCCAAAAAAATGAAAACCAAAGGAATACAAATCGAAATCATACAAGAAATAACGAATCTAACAAAAGAGGAAATAAATGCACTATAAAAGTGTTTGATCAAAAGCTAAATAATTTAAATAAAGTAAGTTATATATATAAAAATAAAAATGTTATTCTAAAAAGAGGAATAGCATTTTTTTTGAAATATAAATAAAAAATATTAAATTAAAAATTAAATAAAAAAATGGCACAAAAAAAATAAATAATATAAAAAAAGCTAATATTATGATAATTTTCAGAAAAAATCCAGTTTCAAAAAGACGAGAATTATAACAAAAAACTAATAATATAGAAAAAGAAATTATAGTGCTATTTTTATTACTATAATTAAGTAAGAAAATTAATTAATTATAAAATACAAATATAATATAGCATTAACAATAAAATAAGTCAATATATGAAAAATAACTCTAAAAGAAAAATAGATAAAAAATAGGTTATAAAAATCTAAAAAAGATGCCATAAATCAACAATTTTAACCTATAATAATTTTTAATTAATTTTCTTACTTAATTATAAAATGCAAAAATAAAAAAAGGAGAAAAATAAAAATGAAAAACAAAAGAGTAAAAAACGCAACAGGAATTACACTAATAGCACTTGTAATAACAGTAATTATACTATTAATCTTAGCAGGAGTCACAATAAACACATTAGCAGGAGAAAATCGGAATCATCACTAATGCACAAAAGGCAAAAATGTCCACAGAATTATCTACTTATATTGAGGAACTAGAATTATTTAAATCAAATGAATTGTTAAAAAATACAAATTTTAATGATGAAAGCTTATTTGCTGGGCAAAATAGCTTAAGCTTTAATACTAAGGCAGAAGATGCGGGAAATATATACGATGTTTTGCCAAGTTTAAAAGGGAGTAAATATGACGATGAGTTAGAAATAATAAAAGGTGAATTATCATTAAAAACGCAAAATAGATCTGAAATTGAAGTTGCTCAAAGTTTAGGTATAGATGTAAATCCTTATGATATAGTAGATGGAGTATTATTATCTTCAAATTCAAACCTGCTATTGATGGATAGTTCTGGAACTTTGACTTTACCAGAAACAGTGGAGGTAATAGGAGAAGGAGCTTTTGCGGATTTGGAAGGGCTAAAAACTATTATAATACCTGGGACAGTGAAAGAAATATCAGCAAATGCGTTTAGGAATAATAAAGATTTGGAAAATGTGATAATGGAGGAGGGTGTTACTACTATAGGCGTCTCTGCTTTTATGGATTGCAGAAACCTAAAAAATGTAGTCTTTCCAGATAGCTTAACTTCTATGGGTAGTCAATGCTTTTATCTTTGTACTTCTTTAGCTAGAGTAGAACTACCGGATAACATTAGTCATATAGCATCATATAGTTTTTCTAATTGTACTAATTTGTCAAATGTAATATTGCCTAAAAATCTGACTACAATAGAGGTGTCCGCTTTTTCATATTGTACTAGTTTAACAGAGATAAGCTTACCAAGCCTCTTAACTAAAATAGATGCATCTGCTTTTTCACTCTGCTATAATCTTGATAATATTGATACAAGTGAAAATATAAATTTTATATATGAAGATAATATTTTAATGACCAGTAATAAAGAAAACATATTATTTATAGCTGATAAAGAACTTAAAAATATAGATACTTTTTCAATACCTGATGGAATAAAAAATTGGAACTATTCATTGTCTTCTTATTCAAATATTAAAAAGTTGAATATTCCAAAAAGTCTTGAAAGTATTCCTGTGACCTCAATACCTTTAGAAATAGAAAATATAATAGTAGATGAAAATAATACAAATTTTTATGTAGAAAATGAATGTTTATATTCTTATGACAAAAAGAAATTAATACTAGCTTTTACTAAAAATGATACTGTAATATTGAACCAAAATGTTGAAAATATTCAATATTATTCATTTAAATCTGCACCAAATGTAACAAGTGTGACTCTTCCTGAATCAGTTTTAAGTATTGGAAGTCAAGTATTTAACAGATGTAATAATTTGAAAACAATATATATAGATGAGAATGTAAGCTTTATTGAACCATTATTTGTTTATACTAATTATAATGTACATTTAATTATTGATAGTGGAAATGATTATTACTCTGTAGAAACTACTGAAAATGGAGATATTTTATATAATAAAGATAAATCAACTTTAATTACGGTTCTCTACAAAATTCAAGGTACATTTAATTTAGCAAATACTGTTAAAGTAATTGGAAATCAAGCATTTCATAATCAAAATCAAATGACTAGTATTATTCTTCCAGAAGGTTTAACTGAAATTGGTGCTTCATTTAATTATTGTGACGGATTAACAAAAATTACTATACCATCTACAGTAGAAAAAATATCAACTTCAGCTTTTAATAATGCAAATAATCTAACAAAAATACAAATAAATAAACCAAAAAACAGTATATCAGGCTCACCTTGGGGAGCTATTAGAGGAGACAGAATAGTAGAATGGCTTGCTAATTAATAACAATTATTATAAAAAATATCCCTAAAAAAACCAATTAAAAGTATAAAATGAAAAAACCAACAAATAATATCAAAAAAGGAGTTGATATTATGATAAATTTCAGAACAGACTTAGCCTCAGAAAGACGAGAACTATACCAAAAAGCAAACAGTCTAGAAAACGAAATAGACGGAATAGAAAGCCGGAAAAGAAGAAATAGATGAAAACATCAAAATAGAAAGAGTAAAAATAACAAACGAAAACGGAGAAAAAGCCATAGGAAAACCAAAAGGAAACTATATAACAATAGACATCAAAAAACTAAAAATCGCCCAAGAAGAAGAAATACAAAAATCATCAGAAGTACTTTCAAACGAACTAAGAAAAATACTAGATGCACACATTGACAAACAAGGAGAAATCCTAGTAGTAGGGCTTGGAAATATCTATGTCACACCAGATGCCCTAGGACCAAAAGTAATAAATGAAATAGAAGTAACAAGACATATAATAAACTATCTGCCACAATATGTAAAAGAAGGCACAAGAGAGGTAAGTGCTATATCACCAGGAGTATTAGGAACAACAGGAATAGAAACACTAGAAATACTAAAAGGAATAGTAGACAATATCCACCCAAAACTTGTAATAGTAATAGATGCACTAGCCTCAAGAAGCATAGAAAGAATAAGTAGCACAATACAAATATCAGATACAGGAATAGTTCCAGGAGCGGGAGTAGGAAATAAAAGAGCAGAAATAAGCCAAGAAACTTTAGGAATACCAGTAGTTGCAATAGGAATACCAACAGTTGTAGAAACTGCAGTACTTGTAAATGACTGCTTAGATATATTTATAACAAAACTTCAAGAAAATGCAGAATCAAATAACTACTTAAATAAATTAAAAGAAGAAGACAATTATGAACAAATAAAAGAAGCACTACTACCAAATGATTATAACCTAATAGTCACACCAAAAGAAATAGATGACTTAATAGAGAATATGTCGAATATTGTCGCAAGAGGAATAAATAATGCAGTATAAAAAATAGATACACTTAAATTAAATAAAATATTCACAAAAAACGATTTACAATATAAAAATCTAATAGTATAATTTTAATAAATATATAAAAGCCAAAATAAGGTAGGAAAATAAATGAAAGAAAAATTAGATGTACAAAATAAAAAAGAAGATTTAAAAAGTGTATCTACTAAAAATGACCAAAAAAGCAATTCCAATAATAATAAAAATATTGATCCAAACATAAATATAGAACAACTATTAAAAAAATTAAGAGAAGAAAAAAATTGGTCTTACTTAGAATTACTAGAGAAATTAAATAAAAAAGGGGTAAATTTACAAGAAAAAGACATAAAAAAATGGGAATGGGGGCTAGAATACCCAGACTTAAATACAATATATAAATTATCAGAAATATATATGGTGCCAAGTGAAAATTTTATTGAAGCTAAAAATAATAGTTTTACAAATGGCATTAACTCGCTTCATATAAAAATTATAAATTGGATATGTTATTTAACAGGAGCATCATTTAAATTAACATATTGGTTAATGTATACCATAATTGGACTAGCTTTAATTTATGCATTTATGTTTTTTATGGGAAAAGTAAATATATTTTTTAGTAGTAGATAATAATTTTTAGTAGAAACAAAAAATAGAGAAGATTACTTAAAATAGTAATAATCTCTATTTTTTATTTCTAAAAAGCTTAAAAATATAAATTTTATCAAATAATGAAGATAAATTTACCTTAAAAATATCCTAAATGATAATTGAAATATCACATCACAGACTATGTCTGCAACATATAAATTTTGTTTTTTATTACAGTTTTTTGACTGTAATATCATAAAAAATTATGAAATAGTATAATGTTTATCATCAGTAAGACCAATTAACCATATAGGAGAAACATCAAATAAATCAGCAATTTTTAGCACAACGCTAACTGTTACATCCTTATTTTTAGCATTAGCATATTTTGAAATAGTTCCTTTAGACTTAAATCCAAGTTTATTGGCAATAACTTCATAATTCATATCAGACTCTTTTAATAATTCTGAAAATCTAGCAGCAAAAACTTCTTTCACTCCCAAAACCTCCTATAAAAAAATCAAATAAATTATAACATGGCAAAAACATTTTGTAAATATTCAAAAAAATATTTCGACAATTTTCGACAAAAAGCGTCAAAACACCACAGACTCTAGCTGTTATAAAAAATTAACCTTAAGTATAAAAGCAAGAAAAAAACTTGACAAAGATATAAAGATATTGTAAAATGTTTCCAAAAGAGAAACAAAAAAGGAGAAAATACAATGGAAGCAGAAATAGTTGGTAAAAAAGTAGGAGAATTGATTAAATCAAGAAACGTAACAATAGCTGAAATAGCACAAAAGCTTAATATAACAGAAAATGAATTAAGAAACAAAATTGAAGGAAAAGACGAATTTTATGTAAGTGAAGTAATTGAACTTACAGAAATCTTTGATTTAGATATAAAATCAGTAGCACAAATTTTCTTTGATGAAAAAACAACAAAAGAAGAAAAGCCAAAAGAAGTTGATTTAAAAAAGTAAAAATAAAAAGGTAAAAAAAGTAAAATAAAAAGTAGCAAAATACTAAAATAAAAGGCAAAAAATACAAAATAAAAAAGTAATAACAATATTAAATAAAAGTAGTAAAAAATACTAACTAAAGAAACCTGCTAAAAAATCAGCAGGTTTCCTTTACTTTTTACGCATTTTGCTATATAATATACAAAACAAAAAAAGATAGGAGAGAAAAAAATGCAAGAAAACAAAAACGAAAATCAAAATCAAAATCAAGAACAAGAATTAGACATAAACCACCTAATGCAAATAAGAAGAGAAAAACTAACAGAATTACAAAACGAAAACAAAGATCCATTTGAAATAACAAAATTCAATAGAACACACACAGCAGGAGAAATAAAAGCAAACTACGAAAAATTCGAGCAAAAAGACGTAACTGTAGCCGGAAGAATAATGGCAAAAAGAATAATGGGAAAAGCATCATTTTGCACAATACAAGACTGTGATGAAAAAATACAAAGCTATGTAAGCATAAACGACTTAGGAGAAGAAAGCTACAAAGCCTTCAAAACATTTGACATAGGAGACATAATAGGAATAACAGGATTTGTATTCAAAACAAGAACAGAAGAAATATCAGTACACGCAAAAGAAGTAACACTACTTTCAAAATCACTAAGACCACTTCCTGAAAAATTCCATGGCTTAAAAGACCCAGACTTAAGATACAGACAAAGATACACAGACCTAATAGTAAACCCAGAAGTAAAAGAAACATTTTTAATAAGAAGCAAAATAATAAGTAATATAAGAAAAATCCTAGAAGAAAAAGGCTACCTAGAAGTAGAAACACCTATACTAAACACAATCTCAGGAGGAGCAACAGCAAGACCATTTATAACACACCATAATAGCTTAAATATAAACATGTACCTAAGAATAGCCCTAGAGCTAAACCTAAAAAGGCTAATTGTAGGAGGGTTTGACAAAGTATATGAAATAGGAAGAGTATTCAGAAATGAAGGAATGGACATAAGACACAACCCAGAATTTACAGAACTAGAACTATATGCAGCATATCAAGACTATCACGATATGATGGATATAACAGAAGAATTATTCTCAAGAACAGCAAAAGATGTTATAGGAACAACAAAAATAACATATCAAGGTCAAGAAATAGACCTAGCACCAGGCTGGAAAAGAAAAACAATGATAGAATCAATAAAAGAAGTAACAGGAATAGATTTCAATGAAATAAATAGTGATGAAGAAGCAGTAAAACTTGCCAAAGAAAAAGGACTAGAAATTCCAGACAAAACAAAAGAAACAAGAGGAGATGTCATAAGCATATTCTTTGATGAATATGTAGAAAAAACACTAATTCAGCCAACATTTATATATGACTACCCAGTTGAAATATCACCACTTGCCAAAAAATCACCAAAAGATAAGAGAATGACAGAAAGGTTCGAAGTATTCATAGGTGGAAGAGAATATGGAAATGCATTCTCAGAACTAAATGACCCAATAGACCAATACGAAAGATTCAAAAAACAAGTAGAAGCAAGAGAAGCAGGAGACGAAGAAGCTGGAATGATGGACGAAGACTATATCCAAGCACTAGAAATAGGTCTTCCACCAACAGGAGGATTAGGAATAGGAATAGATAGATTTGTTATGTTATTAACAGACAGCAGTTCTATAAGAGATGTATTATTATTCCCAACAATGAAACCACTTAATAATGCATAATATATTTTGATATAAGATAGTTTTAAAACATAAAAAATGTATAATATATTTTAATACAACATAGTTTTAGCAAATTAAAAATGCATAATATATTTTAATACAAAATAGTTTTAGCAAATTAAAAATGCATAATATATTTTAATACAAAATAGTTTTAGCAAATTAAAAATGCATAATATATTTTAATACAACATAGTTTTAACAAATTAAAAATGTATAATATGAATTAAAACAAGAACATTTTAAAAACATAAAATATATTATAAAAAAACAAATAAAAGGTATCATAAGAAAATCAAAAGAGATGTTTTGAAAATAAAACAAAAAAGGAGTATCTATGTTTAATTTTCAATTTGATAAAAGAATGATATATATCATATTAGCTATATTAATCCTTGCTGCAGTTATGCAATATGTAGCAAACCCAGGAGCACTATTTGGTTTGCTACTATCTGCACCAGCAGTACTAATTGCAATAACATTCCACGAATTTGCCCATGCATTTGTTGCAGACAGATTAGGAGATGACACAGCAAGAAGAGAAGGAAGGCTAAGCTTAAACCCATTTAGTCACCTAGACCCAATAGGAACACTAATGTTACTAGTCGCAGGATTCGGTTGGGGAAAGCCAGTACATGTTGACCCAAGAAACTACACAAGAAAAATGCCAATGGATAAATGTGAAGCAATAGTATCAGCAGCAGGACCAATAATGAATATAATACTTGCAATAATATTTGCACTAATATATATGGCAGTATACAAATTTGGAAGTATGCAATTTTTATCATCAAATGTAGGTTTTATTATAAGAACAATACTTCAAACTACAGTAACAGTAAATGTAGGTTTAGGAATATTCAATCTTATACCATTACCACCACTTGATGGTTCAAAAATACTAATGCCATTTTTATCATACAATGCAAAACAATGGTTTATTAATAATGAAGGAATATTTTATATAATATTCGTAATTATATGGGTAACTGGAATTGCAGGAACAATAATCTCACCAATAATAGATATAGTAAGTTCAGAAATTTTAAATCTTGCAGGGTTAATATTTGGAATAGGGTAATTAATAGGATAAATGAACTAAATGTAAAAAATTCACATAAATTACAAATGAAAAGTAAAAATACAAATAAAAAATACAAATAAAAAATAAACAAATAAAAAAAGAAGTACAAATATATACTAAAAATATAAAATAAAAAAAGAAAGGCAAACAATGAAAGATATACTAACACTCGGAATTGAATCAAGTTGTGATGAAACCTCTGTAGCCGTTGTAAAAAACGGTAGAGAGGTTTTGTCTAATATTATAGACACACAAATACCAATACACGAAAAATATGGAGGAGTTGTACCAGAAATAGCATCAAGAAACCACATAGAAGCAATATCAAGAGTCACAAAAAAAGCAATTAAAGATGCTAAAATAAAATTCGAAGATATAGATGCAATAACTCCAACATATGGACCAGGGCTTGTTGGAGCATTACTTGTAGGGGTATCATATGCAAAAGCATTAAGTTTTGCAATAAATAAACCACTAGTTGGAGTAAACCACTTGCAAGGTCATATAGCAGCAAATTACATAACATATAAAGAGCTCAAGCCAGAATTTTTATGCATGATGATGTCAGGAGGAAACACTCGGAATAATACATGTAAAAGACTATACAACCTTCGAAGTCTTAGGCAAAACAAGAGATGATGCAATAGGAGAAGCATTTGACAAAGTTGCAAGAGTAGTAGGTTTAGGATACCCAGGAGGGCCAAAAGTAGATAAGCTCGCAAAAACAGGAACTCCAGAATATGACTTACCAAAAACACATTTTGAAAATTTAGACTTCAGTTTTAGTGGAATAAAAACAGCAGTAATAAATTTAAACCACAAAACTCCAAACATAAACAAAGCAAACCTATGTGCAAGCTTTGAAAAAGCAGTAACACAAGTATTAATCGAAAACATAAAAAAAGCACTAAATCAAACAGGAGTAAAAACAATAGCTTTAGCCGGAGGAGTATCAGCAAACAGCTATATAAGAAAAGAATTTTTAAAACTTGAAAAAGAAGGATATAAAATATATATGCCAGACCTAAAACTATGCACAGATAATGCAGCAATGATTGCATCAGCTGGATATTACAATTATATAGCAGGAAAAAGAGATAACTTATCATTAAATGCAGTGCCAAATTTAAAATTATAAAAAAATAAAAAATAAAATGAAAAAATAGTATTACAAAAAATAAAATGTAAAAAACATTACTATTAAAAACCAAAAATATAAATCATAAAAATAAAGTCTTAAATTATTAAATTAATAAAACAAAAAAATTAAAATAGCAATGAAAAGGAGAAATAAATGTCAATATATGCAATAGCAGACCTTCATTTATCATTCCAAGAAAACAAACCAATGAGCATATTTGGAGAAAATTGGAAAAACCATGAAGAAAAAATAAAAAAAGACTGGAAAGAAAAAGTAAAAGAAAACGATTTAGTCTTACTACCAGGAGATTTTTCTTGGGCTATGAACTTAAGTAACACATACGAAGACTTTAAATATCTAAGCAATCTTCCAGGAAAAAAACTATTATTAAAAGGAAATCACGACTACTGGTGGACAACACTTGCAAAAATGGAAAAATATTTAAATGAAAACAATTTCCAAAACATAGAATTTTTATATAATAATAGCTTTGAATACGAAAACAAAATAATAATAGGATCAAGGGGATGGACAATTTCAGACGAAGAAGAAGACCAAAAAATAATAAAAAGAGAACTAATAAGGCTAGAATTATCAATAAAAGACGGAATGCAAAAATATGAAGAAGGAAAAGAAATAATAGCATGTATGCACTATCCACCAATAACAACACATCAACTACAAAAAAACCAAACAACAGAATTTATAAAAATACTGCAAAAATATAATATAAAAAAATGCATATATGGTCATTTACACGGAACATCAATAACAGAAGCGGTACAAGGAAATGTGCAAGGAATAGATTTAAAACTAGTAAGTGCAGACGCACTAGACTTTAAATTATATAAATTGTAAAATCGGGATTAAGGAACTAGCCTAAAAATCCCGGCTAGCCGGGATTTTTAGGTCCGTCCCTTAATCCCGATTGAAAGGAGCAGCAGTTATGGATTTAACAAAAGATGTAAAATATATAAAAGGAGTTGGACCTAATAGAGTTTTACTTCTAAATAAATTAAATATATATACACTAAAAGATCTAATAACATATTACCCAAGAACATATGAAGATAGAGGAAAAGTAAAACCTTTAGCAGAATGTACAGATGGAGAAGAGCAAACCATTGAAGTTATAGCTTGCTCAAGGGTTTCAGAAGTAAGACTTCCCCGCAAAACTATGCAAAAATTAGTAGTTAGAGATGAAACAATGTCTGCTGTAATTACCTGGTTTAACCAATCATATTTAAAAAATAAATTTGAAATAGGTAAAAAATATAGATTTTTTGGAAAGATTAATTATAAATATGGAAAAATAGAAATAAATTCACCAGTATTTGATGAAATAGGAAACACAAAAAATACAGGTAAAATTGTGCCGATTTATCCATTAACATATAATTTATCGCAAAATACACTAAGAAGAATTATGGAAAATGCCATTTTAGAAGTAAAAGGAAAATTAGAAGAAACTATTCCTGAATATATCATAAAAGAAAATAATTTAATAGATATAAATACTGCAACAGAAATGATACATTTTCCACAAAAATTAGAAGATTTTAAAACAGCAAGAAAAAGGTTAGTTTTCGAAGAATTATTTTCAATGCAACTTGCACTTTTAGCTTTAAAAAATAAAAACTTAAAAGAAGAAAAAGGAATAAAATATAGCAAAAATGTATCAGTAAAAGATTTAAGTAAACAATTTCCATTTGAACTTACTAGGGCTCAAAAAAGAGTTCTAGATGAAATAGAAAAAGATATGGAAAGTGATAAATGCATGAATAGATTACTTCAAGGAGATGTTGGCTCAGGAAAGACTGCTGTTGCAATGTGTGCAGCATATAAAGCAGTAAAAAGCGGATACCAAGTTGCAATAATGGCACCAACAGCAATTCTTGCAACACAGCACTTAGAAAACTTTAACAAAACATTAGAAAAAATGGACATAAAATGTGAACTACTAATATCTGCAATAACCAAAAAGAAAAAAAATGAAATATTAGAAAGGCTAAAAAATGGAGAAATAGACATAATAATAGGAACACATGCATTAATTGAAGACAATGTAGAATTTAAAAAATTAGGACTCGTTGTAACAGATGAGCAACACAGATTTGGAGTAAAACAAAGAGCAAAAATTGCAAAAAAAGGTAATAACCCAGATGTATTAGTAATGTCTGCAACACCAATCCCAAGAACTTTAGCACTTATTTTATATGGAGATTTAGATATATCTATAATAGATGAATTGCCACCAAACAGGAAAAAAATAGAAACATTTGCAGTAGGCAAAAGCTATGAAGAAAGGATAAATAATTTTATTCAAAAACAAATAGAAGAAGGAAGACAATGCTATATAGTTTGCCCACTAGTAGAAGAAAGTGAAGAACAAGATCTAAAATCAGTAGTCGAGTTATGTGAAAAATATCAAAAAGAAATATTTCCACAATATAGGGTTGAATATCTTCACGGAAAAATGAAACCAAAAGAAAAAGATGAAATCATGATGAAATTTAAAAACAAAGAAATAGACATATTAATCTCTACAACAGTAATAGAAGTAGGTGTAGACGTTCCAAATGCAAACATAATGGTAATAGAAGATGCCCAAAGGTTTGGACTTGCAGCACTTCATCAGTTAAGAGGAAGAGTAGGAAGAGGGGAGTATCAGTCATACTGTATTTTAATATATGAACCTAAAGGTGAAAATACAAGAAAAAGAATGAAAGTTATGTGTGATACAAATGATGGATTTATTATCTCTGAAAAAGACCTAGAATTAAGAGGTTCAGGAGATTTTTTCGGAACAATGCAATCAGGACTTCCAGAATTTAAAATAGCTAATATATTTGAAGATATTAGCATTCTAAAACAAGCACAAATCACTGCACAAAAGGTTATGCAAGATGAAGATGCTTTAGAAAAAGATGAAAAATTGAAAAAGCTAGTGGAAGATAAATTTAGTAGTAGGATTGAGATATAATAAAAATATATCTAATCTGGATAGTTGCCCCTACTAAAAGATGTCATAGTTTCTATATTTTTAGAAGGGTAAAAAGAACGTTTATAGGCAATATGTGAAATAAAATAAAAAGAGAGTTTTTTGAAAAAACTCTCTTTTTGGTGCGGATGAAGGGACTCGAACCCCCACGCTTTTGGCACTGGTTCCTAAGGTCAAACTGCTGTATTTTCAATGGTTTTATGTGATTTTAGACATATCTTATATGGCATTTTAAATATGATTTTCCACAATAAATTCAATTTAAAAATTATACAAGGTATTTTAAAAAACACCTGTATTGCATTACTATTGCATTACTTTTTATGAGGATGAGTACAACTTGCCTGTTGTTTCAAAATATGGTATTTAATAAATATGATAAGTCTAAATAGGAGGTGCAATAGTGGAAGATGACTTAAAAGACTTTATCGACAAAAGAATAAATAGTAATTATTACAAGTTACGAAATGATGAAGACTGGAGAACAACAAACGAAAACTATAAAATTAGTTATGAAAAATTACACAGGAGATTACCAAAAGAACTTCAAGAAGAATTAGATAAAATCATTGACTTAAAGAACATCTTAATGAAATACGAATGTAGTTTTGTGTATAGGGTTGGTATAAGTGATACTATAAAGTTATGTATATTTTAATTTCTGTTATTTAATACATTCCCCCTAACAAGAGTGTTGCCCCTAGCACTCTTATTTTTATGAATATAAGCACACTTTGAAATCTACTGAAAATAATGGTATTTATTATATTGTAAAAGTCAATATAAAATTGATAAAAAAATACAAAATTAAATTGATAAAAAAATTCAATGTTGTTTTTCCAG
>CALXCJ010000043.1 GCA_944386775.1 uncultured Clostridia bacterium | reverse complement strand
GAGAATTTGCAGGAAGTGGAAAAACATATACATTAGTAGTAACAAACAATGGAAGTACAACTCAAACAGTAAAAGTAAATGCAAATGTATGCACAGATACTTTAGGAAAAGGAAACATAGCATCAAATACATTAAGTATAACAATAGATAGAACAGCACCAACAGTAAACATAACAGCAAATAAATCATCCCCAACAAACGCAAGCAGCATAACATATACATTCACATTCAGTGAAAATGTAACAGGATTTGTAGCAAGTGATATAACAGTCACAAATGGAAGCAAAGGAACATTTAGTGGAAGTGGAAAAACATATACACTAGTCATAACAAATAGTGGTAGCACAACCCAAACAGTAAAGGTAAATGCAGGAGTATGTACAGATTCAGTAGGAAATGGAAATACAGCATCAAATACATTAAATATCACAATAGACAGAACAGCACCAACAGTAAAGATAACAGCAAATAAATCATCCCCAACAAACGCAAGTAGCATAACATATACATTCACATTCAGTGAAAATGTAACAGGATTTGTAGCAAGTGATATAACAGTCACAAATGGAAGCAAAGGAACATTTAGTGGAAGTGGAAAAACATATACACTAGTCGTAACAAATAGTGGTAGCACAACCCAAACAGTAAAGGTAAATGCAGGAGTATGTACAGATTCAGTAGGAAACGGAAATACAGCATCAAATACACTAAGTATCTCAATAGACAGAACAGCACCAACAATAACTATAAGTACCCAACTAACAAACCCATCAGAAGTTGTAAGTACATATATGAGTAATAATTATACAAACACAGTAACAGATACAAGTGGAGTA
This sequence comes from uncultured Clostridia bacterium, assembly GCA_944386775.1. Taxonomy (GTDB): domain Bacteria; phylum Bacillota; class Clostridia; order TANB77; family CAG-508; genus CAG-269. Next base: position 13,475 of record CALXCJ010000043.1, on the reverse strand, counting down.
TTAAAATACGGAGTATTTAAAGCACAAAAATTTGCAATATTAATAACAACAAAAGATTCAAACAAGATATCTTCAATAGAATACAAAGTAAGTACTAACAATGTAACTGCAAATGCAACAAATTATAATAATTTAGGAAATGTAAAAACATCAGGTAGTGCAAGCAATAAAGCATCAGGAACGCAAACAACAACATTTGCAAACAAAACATTATCTACAGCAGGATTACATTATATATATGTAAAAGCAGTAGATAGTTTAGGAAATACATCATATGCAAAAACAGGACTATACGTATATACAGACATGCAAAAATTTGTAGTTCTATGTTATAACAATATTTTAGGAAGAGCACCAGAATATAATGGATTCCAAAATTGGGTAGATATGACTCAAAAAGTAATAGATGGAGGAGACCCAATACTAGATTATGCCCAAACAAATGATAGAAAAATAAAAGCAATTGTAAGCACGCTAGCAGGATTTTACTATAGTGATGAATATACACTATCTTGGTGGAATTCTAAATCAGAGGATGATATAATAAGAACATTTTTCTGGGGAGCATTAAGAAGAACACCAGCAAGTTCAGAAATAACATTCTGGAGGGGAAGAACACGCGATGAATTATTCTGGGGAATAGTTGCAAGTACAGAAGCTATACAAAAATATGGAAATTACAGTCTAAATAATAATTAAAGGAGCAAACCATGAAAAAGAAAATTCTAATAATTACAAGTATAATAGTAATTATAATAATATTAGCAATATCAACAACTATAATATATAAAAATCAAACACAGAACAAAATTAATAACCAAACAGATAATATAGTAGTAAACAACAACAAATTATCTGAAAAAAAAGAATATACAGGACTAGAAATTCAAAATACAAAAATAGAAAAACAAGACAACCAAACAAACTTTACATTCACCATAAAAAATAACAAACAAGAAAAATACTCAGGTGGATATGCAAGAATAGAATGTCTTGATAAAAAAGGCAATGAAATAGGAAATTTAATAATATACATACCAGAAATAGAAAAAGAAAGCTCAATAGAAGTAAATGCAAGCACAGATATGGATATACAAGAAATATATGACTATAAAATAGTATCCTCAGAAGTAAATTAAAAAAAGCCCTAATTAATAAGTATAAACTTAATAATTAGGGCTTTTTTCAACGAAAAACACAAAGTATACATAAACCATATTGACAAATAGAAATAAAATTAGTAAAATATACAAGGAAGTAAAGGAGAAAAGTATGCAAAATAATAAAAAGTTCTTTGAACAATTAATATCAAGAACAAAAATATATCTAGTAGTAATATTAATACTATTAATAATAATAAGCATAGAAGACAAAAGATGGATAATACCATCAATAATAATCTACATAATAACAATAAGCTATGCAATATTAACAGACAAAAAGAAAAAAAACGAACTTACAGAAACAATACAAGACCTAACTCTAACTGTAGACACAGCAGCAAAAACAAGTCTCATAAACTCACCATTTCCACTTGTAATAATAGAAACAAATGGAAAAATAATCTGGAGAAGCTCAAAATTTGTATCAGAATTTGCAAATATAGATATAACAAACTACATAGAAGATATAACATATGACCTAAAAGAAGAAATAGAATCCAAAAATGAGCAAACCGACAAAACAGCAATAGTCCAAATACAAATAGGACAAAAAACATATAATGCAATTGGAAAATTCGTAAAAACAAACAAAAACAAAGAAAAAAGCAAATACATAATAATAATATACTTCATAGACATAACCGAAAGCATAAAACTACAAAAAGAATACACAGATTCAAAATCATGTGTAGGAATAATCATGATAGACAACTATGAAGAAAACATGCAACAAATAGAAAATGAAGAAAAACCACAAGTAACAGCAGAAATAGACAAATGCATATTTGACTGGACAAACGAAACAAATGGAATCCTAATAAAACAAGACAGAGACAGATACATCTACATATTTGAGCAAAGATACCTAGAACAAATAAAAGAAGACAAATTCAGCATACTAGATAAAATAAAAGAAATTAGAAACCAAGCAAATGTACAATTTACACTAAGTATAGCAATTTCAAATGAAGGAGCACAAGACAAAGAAAAATACAAATCAGCACAAACAGCAATGGACATAATTCTAGGAAGAGGAGGAGACCAAGCAGCAATACGAGAAAACGAAATATACAAATTCTATGGAGGAAGAGCCCAAGAAGTAGAAAAAAGAACAAAAGTAAAAGCAAGAGTAATAGCACAAGCACTAGAAAACCTAATACAAGAATCAAACAAAGTAATGATAATGGGTCATACAAACCCAGACATAGACGCCATGGGGTCAAGCATGGGAATATATAGGCTTGTAAAAGAACTCGGAAAAAATGCATATATAATAACATCAAACGAAACAACAACACTTCAAAACTTCAAAGAATCATTAGCAAAAGAAGAAGAATATGAAGACACATTAATCAGCAAAGAAGTCGCAGAAGAAAACATAGATGAAAACACACTACTTGTAATAGTAGACACACATAAAATAAACTATGTAGAAGCACCAGAACTCCTAAACAAAACAGAAAAAATAGTAATAATAGACCATCACAGAAGAAGTGCAGACTACATAGAAAATGCAACACTAACATTCCAAGAAGTATATGCATCATCAGCAGCAGAACTAGTCACAGAAATACTTCAATATGTAAGTAAAAAAATAAATTTAAGAACAATAGAAGCAGAAAGCCTATATGCAGGAATAATGATGGACACAAAAAACTTCACATTCAAAACAGGAGTAAGAACATTTGAAGCAGCAGCATACCTAAGAAAATGTGGAGTAGATATAATAAGAGTAAAAAAATGGTTCCAAAGTGACCTAACAAGTTTTATAAAAATAGCAGACATAGTAAAAAAAGCAGAAATAGTAAATGACACAATAGCAATAGCAATATACACAAAAAAAACAAAAGACGCAAGCCTAATTTGTGCAAAAGCAGCAGATGAATTACTTACAATAAGTAATGTAACAGCATCATTTGTTTTAGGATATATAGGAGATAAAATTTGTATAAGTGGAAGGTCAATAGGAGACATAAATGTACAAATAATCTTAGAAAAACTAGGCGGAGGAGGCCATATTACACTAGCAGGTGCTCAAGTTGAAGGAATGACTATGGAAGAGACTAAACAAGAATTAATAAATAGGATAAATGAGTACTTTTCTGAAATAGAAAATTAGAAAGCTTAAGTAAGCTACAATAAACTTGAATTTTAGGTGAACTTTTGGGAGCTCCAAAGTTCACCTAAAATCAGTTTTAAAGGTAAATGTAAAAAAGTTTCATCATTTATTTTATATAAAGAATGGATAAAATCACGAAAGTAGCATTTGTCATTACATAAATTTTATATAACTAAAGCCTTAGAGTTTTACTCTACATTTAAAAATTATAGCTGTGAATGGTAACAATGCACAAAAAAATGGGGAAACTTTTGCTAATTTAAACTTGAAAAAACACTAAAATTATTATAAAATATACAAAATAAAAAACCAAAAGAAAGGATGAATAACTATGAAAGTAATACTAAAAGACAATATAAAAGGTGTAGGTAAAAAAGATGAGATTATAAATGCATCAGATGGATATGCAAGAAATTTTCTATTTCCAAAAAATTTAGCAGTAGAAGCAAATGCTGAAAATTTAAGTAAATTAAAAGCAAAACAAGAATCAAATGCTTTCAAAAAATCACAAGAAAAAGAAGAAGCAAAAAAAATAGCCCAAAAACTTGAAAATATGATACTAAAAATAGAAGTAAGAGCAGGAGAAAATGGAAAAGTTTTTGGAGGAGTATCTTCAAAAGAAATAGCAGAAAGTCTAAAAAAAGAATATAACATAGATGTAGACAAGAAAAAAATAAACTTAAAAGAAGCAATAAAACAATTAGGAGTGCAAACAGTAGAAATCAAACTATTCGAAGGAGTTATTGCAAAATTAAAAGTACATGTAATAGGTATATAAAAGCTAGAAAAATTACCTAAATAAGCTAAATAGAAAAAAGCAAAAATAAATATTAAAAATAAATCTTAAAAATAAATGTTAAAAATAAATAATTAACCGGAAAAAAACTAAAAAATAAACAACTAAATAAAATAGTCAAAAATAAAAAAAAGAAAGAAAGGGTTTAAAATGGAGCTAGGAAAAGTACCACCACATGACATAGAAGCAGAGCAAGCAGTATTAGGAAGTATGCTAACAGATCTAGATGCAGTAACAGCAAGTATTGAAAACTTAAAAGAAGAAGACTTTTATAGAGAAGACAATAGAGCAATATATTCTGCAATGTATAACCTATACAATAGAGCAGAGCCAATAGATTTAATAACAGTAAAATCAGAACTAGAAACTATGGATAAGTTAGATAAAGTAGGTGGAATAGAATATTTAGCAACACTTCCAGAAAAAGTACCAACAACTGCAAATGCAAATAAATACATAAAAATAGTAGAAGAAAAATCAACATTAAGAAAACTAATAAAAACTGCAAATGAAATAGTAGAACTTGGCTATGACCCAACAGAAGAAGTAGAAGACATAATAGATGGAGCAGAAAAAAAGATATTTAACCTAGTCCAAGACAAAAGCCAAAAAGGATACACACCTATAAAAGATATATTAGTAGACAGTTTTAACGAACTAGAAGCACTATATAACAGAAAACAACACATAACAGGTGTACCTACAGGATTTGCCGACTTAGACTATAGAACAGCAGGACTTCATGGTTCAGAATTTATATTAATTGCAGCAAGACCTGCAATGGGAAAATCAGCATTTGTACTAAATATTGCAACATATGCAGCAGTAAAAGCAAAAGTACCAGTTGCAATATTCAGCCTAGAAATGTCTAAAGAGCAAATGGTAAACAGAATTCTATGTAGTGAAGCAATGGTAGACAGCAACAAAGTAAGAACAGGAAAGCTAGAAGAAGAAGACTGGGCAAAACTTGCAGGAGCAATAGGACCTTTATCAGAAGCAGGGATATATATAGATGACACACCAGGTATATCAATCATGGAAATAAGAACAAGATGCAGAAAATTAAAACTAGAAAAAAACATTGGGCTCGTAATAATAGACTATTTGCAACTAGTACAAGGAAGCAATAAAAGAACCGGAAGCAGAGAGCAAGAAATTGCAGAAATAAGCCGTTCATTAAAAATACTTGCAAAAGAACTAAATGTACCAGTAATTGCACTATCACAGCTATCAAGAGCAGTAGAACAAAGACCAGACCATAGACCAATGCTATCAGACCTACGTGAATCAGGCTCAATAGAACAAGATGCAGACATAGTAATGTTTTTATACAGAGATGACTACTACAATGAAGAAAGCGAAAAGAAAAACATAGCAGAAGTAATAATTGCAAAACAAAGAAGTGGCTCAACAGGAACAATAGACCTAATGTGGCTAGGAAACTACACAAAATTTGTAAATTTAGAAAAAAGATATGATGACTAAATATAACAAAATTCATAAAATGAAAGGAAAAGCAAAACTATAAATGGAACGAAAAAAAATAAATTTAGAAGACAAAGTATTAAAGACAATAAAAAAATATAACCTAATAAACCCAAAAGACAAGCTAGTACTTGGAGTATCAGGAGGACCAGACTCAATATGTATGCTTGAAATATTAGACAAAATAAGAAAAAATCCAAAACTAAACTTAAACTTTGAAATTACTGTAGCACACGTAAACCATTTAATCAGAAAAGAAGCAAAAGAAGATGAAGAATATGTAAAAGAATATTGCAATAAAAGAAACATAAAATTCTACTCAGAAAGTATAGATATACTAAAAATTGCCAATAATAAAAAGGTAGGAACAGAAGAAGCAGGCAGAGTTGAAAGATATAAATACTTTGACAAAATCCTAAAAGAAACAAACTCAAATAAAATTGCAATAGCACACAACAAAAACGACAAAATTGAAACAATAATCATGCATATATTAAGAGGAAGCGGAATATCTGGACTTATAGGAATAAAGCCAAAAAACAATCAATACATAAGACCATTAATAGAAATAGAAAGATGGGAAATAGAAGAATACTGCCAAAAAAACAATCTAAACCCAAGAATAGATAAAACAAACTTTGAAAATATCTATACAAGAAACAAAATAAGAAATATAGTTTTGCCATATATAAAAAAAGAATTTAACCCAAATATAATAGAAACAATAGATAGGCTATCAAATTTAGTAAAAGAAGAAGAAGAATATTTGCAAAAACAAGTAGAGAAAACCTATACGGAAATAAGGGAAAAAGAGATAAAAGAAGAAATAATACTAAATTTAAAAAAATTTAATTCACAAGAAAAAGTCATAAAATCAAGAATAATTATATATACTATAACGAGGATTTTCGGAAATTGCAAAGGAATTGAGCAAATACATATAGAAGACATAATAAAACTATGTAGCAACAACATAGGAAATAAATACTTAACGCCAAATAAAAATCTTAAAGTACTAATAAAAAATGGACAAATTCATTTTATAAATCAAAAAAAATAAAAATTGGAAAAAAGCACAAAGTATAAATATCCGTAAGAAATCTTACAAACACAAAGGTTTTGTAACAAAAAAGTCACACAAAAAAGCTTGCAAATGAAAAAATAATATGGTATAAAATCAAGCAAAGAATAAAAGGGGATGTAAAAACTATTATAGGCTAAAATTTAAAGGAGGAATTATTTTGAAAAACAGCATAAAAACACTTGCAATGTGGTTAATAATAGGCATAATTTTTATAATTGTACTATCATCAATCATGGAAAACTCAAGTTCAAAACTAACATATTCTGAATTAATCACAAACATAAATGCAGGAAAAGTAGAATCAATAGAAATACAAGCAGATGGAACCACTGCAATAGTAAAATTAACTGATGATGATATAGAAAAAGAAGTAAACATACCAGATATTGGAAGCTTTATGTCATACACAGAAGACTTCCTAAAAAACGGAGCATTTACTTTAGAAGAAAGATCAGAATCAATATTTGTTGCAATATTAAGCCTGCTTACACCATTTGGTTTACTAATAATATTCCTAATCTTCTGGTTTATAATGATGGGAGGAATTAACTCAAACCAACCAGGAGGAAAAACACTATCATTTGGAAAAAGCAAAGCAAGAATGATGACACCAGCAGACAGAAATAAAATAACATTTGAAGATGTAGCAGGAGTAGACGAAGAAAAAGAAGAATTAGAAGAAATAGTACAATTCCTAAAAAATCCAAAAAAATTCACAGACATGGGAGCAAGAATACCAAAAGGAGTACTATTAGTAGGTCAACCAGGAACAGGAAAAACTCTCTTAGCAAAAGCAGTAGCAGGAGAAGCAGGAGTACCATTTTTTATAATTAGTGGATCAGACTTTGTAGAAATGTTTGTAGGTGTAGGAGCATCAAGAGTAAGAGACTTATTTGACGAAGCTAAAAAGAATGCACCTTGTATCATATTTATAGACGAAATAGATGCCGTAGGACGCCAAAGAGGAGCAGGTTTAGGAGGAGGACATGACGAAAGAGAACAAACACTAAACCAATTACTAGTTGAAATGGACGGATTCTCAGAAAATGAAGGAGTAATAGTCCTAGCCGCAACAAACAGACCTGACGTACTAGATAAAGCTTTACTTAGAGCCGGAAGATTTGACAGACAAATAGTAGTAGGACTTCCAGATGTAAAAGCAAGAGAGCAAATACTAGAAGTACACTCAAGAAAGAAGAAACTAGCAGATGATGTAGACCTAAAAATAATTGCAAAAAACACATCAGGATTTGCAGGAGCAGATCTAGAAAATGTATTAAATGAAGCAGCACTACTTGCAGCTCGAAGAAACAAAACTGAAATAGGAATGAGTGAAATAGAAGACGCCATGGTAAAAGTAACCATGGGACCAGAAAAGAAAACAAGAGTAAGAAGCGAAAAAGAAAACAAACTAGTATCATACCATGAAGCAGGCCATGCAGTAGTAAGCCACTACCTAGAAACCCAAGACCCAGTACACCAAATATCAATAGTACCAAGAGGAATGGCAGGAGGATACACCATGTACCGTCCAACAGAAGACAAAAACTTCATGTCAAAAACAGAAATGGAAGAAAACATAGTATCATTACTAGGCGGAAGAGTAGCAGAAAGTCTAATACTAAACGACATCTCGACAGGAGCAAGCAATGACATAGAAAGAGCAACAAAAATTGCAAGAAGCATGGTAACAAAATACGGAATGAGTGAAAGAATAGGAACACTAACACTAGGCTCAGACCAAGACGAAGTATTCCTAGGAAGAGACTTCGCACAATCAAAAACATACTCAGAAGAAACAGCAGGAATAATAGACGAAGAAATCAAAAAGATAATAGACCAAGCATATAATAGAGCAAAACAAATACTAACAGACCACATAGACAAATTACACCGAGTTGCAGGAATCTTGCTAGAAAAAGAAAAAATAGAATCAGACGAATTTGAGCAAATATTTGCAGAAGAAAAATAGATGGTAAAAATACAAAAATACCTATAAAAAACTCATAAAAAGCCAGGTTAAAGCAAACCAAATTTTGGATTGCTATGACCTGGCTTTTTACCATTTTTAGTATATAACCTAAAAATTATACTAAAAAGAATGTATGTCTGCACATAGCAGTTTTAATTTTCCATACATTCTTATTTTGTAATTTAAATTTAATCGTGACTAGGTCACAATTGACCATTTTATTTAATACCTTTTAATTTATTATATTTAATAAAGAATATAATACCACTAATAATCAATACAGAAATTAATCCAACTAAAATAATATTTGCACCAGTAGCAGGTAATGGATTATTAGAAACAGTAGGATCATTTACAGTTTGATTATTACCACTTGGAGTTAAATTTCCCCACTCAAAATTACTACTAGTATATGCCCATAAATTCCAAGAATCATTTACAGATGAGATCCAAGCTTGTCCTAAAGTTACACCTTCTATTGGATAATATTTTCCATCTTCATCATCAAATTCAACATAAATATAGTAATATGCATCATCTTCTAATAATTTATTTCCATCAAAAAGAACAGAATCAGATCTAAAATATGTAACATCTGTTGTTGTTAATTCTTGAGAATATATGCTTTGAGCTGATTTTGCATATGCAAGTAAATCTGTAATGCCTGAATAGTCGTTATTTTGTATCTTAGTTAAGATAGAAGTATTTGTAACTTTTCCAATTTTTAATGTAAATTTTCTATTTGCAGTATCTGATGGAAAATTAAATCTAATTGATGTATAGCTATCATCTAGTGAATCCAACGAACCAATTGAAAAAGTTTGTAAGATCAAATTTAGCTGTGGCAAGGCAGGTCTTGTAAGTTTTTCTCCATTTACTAAAATACTATTTTCATATCTAATACTAGCTCCTGTTTCATTATAATAACTATCACCTAACCTAGTTTCTGCAACTACCCATAAATACAAATCTTGATTTAATTCAAGATATTTAGAAATATCTCTAGTGTACATATAATTTTCATCCATATTTAATGAAAAGCTTTGAATATTATCCCCCATAGATTCAGTATCTATAAAACCACTAGATGCATATTTTATCTCAGGAGTAGTATCATTAGGAGTTATAATATAGTAAAATGTAGAATTTTCATTATTAAATTCTATATTAGTAATTTGTAATCTTGAAAAGCTTCCATTAAAACTTATATTATATTTAGCATTAGAAAAATCAGGAACATTAGGAACATCTAAAACTGTAACCTCACAAGTATCTGTTACTCCAGCAGCAGAAGCCGTTATTGTAGCAGTTCCAGTCTTTATTGCTTGTAATTTACCAGTAGTACTTTCAACAGTAACAATACTACTATCACTACTTGACCAATTAACTAGAGCTCCAGAAACTTCTTCAAAATTACCATCTTCTACCTCAGCTGTTAAAGTTTCTGTTTCATGAACACCTAAAAATAAGTTTACACTTGAAACAGAATCTCCTCCATTTCCACCAATACGCAAATTAGTATATACAACATTTACAGTGCAAGATGCAGATTCTTGACCACGTGTTGCAGTTATAGTAGTTGTACCAATTTTAAGTCCTCTTACAGTTCCATTTTCAACAGTCGCAATACTTGTGTCACTACTTGACCAAGTAGTAGTTCCACTACCACCACTTGCTGATATAAAAGCAGTACCATTAAGTGAAACATCAACTTCAGTTTTGTTTAAAGTAAAACTTTCAGCAGATGAACTAGTAGCAAATAGTATAACAAAAAATACTGCAATTAAAATTATGAAAATAATCTTTTTGTTTTTTAAAAATATCATTTGTTTACCTCCTTTTAGATTTTCAAAATTATTATATACTTTTTCAAAATTTTTGTAAATGAAAAAATTGAAAAATAAACTGGAAATATATAAAATTTTTAGAAAAAATATACATTGTAATAAAAATATAAAAAAAAATGTAATAAAACTGAAACAAAACTCAAAATAGAACATCCGTAAATATATAGAAAATATATGAAAATTAAGGAAATAAGACCAGTTTACAAAGAAAAAATAATATGTAAAAATATAATAAGAAGAACTGTAGCTTTTAATATTAAAAATTAAAAGTATAAAAGAAGGGGAATACATATGAGTGGAAAAACCAAAAAATTTAAATTAATTTTATTAACAATCAGCATAATTATATTCATAATATTTCAAACAATATTTCCAATAACTACATATATAGTACAAGCAGCAGAAACAGACCCAAGCCAAAATAGCGAGGAAAGCACTCAGCCTGAAGAAACAGAAGAAATAGGAAGAGAATATGAAGTAAAAGAAGAAGAAACTTGGGATATATCTAAAAACCAAGATGGAAGTGTAATTGCAACTTGGAGGCTTGAAGATAGAAGTTTGACTATTTCAGGTAGCGGAGAGATGAAGAATTGGTATACCGAGAAAACAGACTGGCATAATAATCAATATACAGAATTAATAGAAAAAGTCGAAATAAAACAAGGAATAACAAATATAGGAGTATCAGCGCTTAAAGGATGTAGTAGTCTAAGAGAAATAAGAATTGCAGAAGGAGTAACAAATATAGGAGTATCTGCTTTTTCAGGATGTAGTAGCCTAACAGAAATAACTATTCCAGAAGAAGTAACAACTATAGAATCATCTACTTTTTCAGGATGCAGTAGTTTAACAGAAATAACAATTCCAGAAGGAATAACCAATATAAGATATATGGCATTTTCAGGATGTAGTAGTTTAACAGAAATAACAATTCCAGAAAGAGTAACCTGGATAGGCGACAATGCATTTACAGGATGTATAAGTTTAAAAGAAATAAAAGTATCAGAAGAAAATGAAAATTATATAAGCATAGATGGAGTATTATATACAAAGGATTTAAATAGAATAATAAAATATCCAGCAAAGAAAGACCAATTAACATATATAATAGATAATAATGTAATAAATATAGATAGTTATGCATTTGAAGGATGCAGTAAACTAACAAAAATTACAATTCCAGAAAACGTTACTAGTATAGAAGATAGAACATTTAAAGGATGTAGCAGTCTAAGAGAAATAACAATCCCAGAAAACGTCACAAACATAGGAAATGAAGCATTTTCAGAATGCAGTAGTCTAGCAGAAATAACAATCCCAGAAAACGTCACTAGTATAGAAAATAGAACATTTGAAGGATGTAGTAGTCTAACAGAAATAACAATTCCAGAGAACGTCACAAGCATAGAAATCGGAGCATTTTCAAAATGTAGTAGCTTAAGGAAAATAACAATCCCAGAAAACGTTACAATTATAGACCAAGAGACTTTCTATGAATGTAGTAGCCTAACAGAAATAACAATTCCAGAAGAAGCAACAACTATAGAAGCATCTGCTTTTTCAGGATGTAGTAGTCTAGTAGAAATAACAATTCCAGAAAACGTCACAAGAATAGGAAGCAATGCATTTGAAGGATGTAAAAGCCTAAGAAAAATAACCATACCAGAAAAAGTCACTAATATAGGAAATTATACATTTATAGGTTGCAGTAGTCTAACAGAAGTAGAAATTCCGGAAAATGTCACAAGCATAGGAGGCAATGCATTTTACAGATGTAACAGCCTAACAGAAATAACAATTTCAGAAAATGTAACAAGTATAGGAAGAAATGCATTTTCGGAAGAAACAATATTGTATGTACAAGCAGATACCGAAGCACACAAATATGCAGAAGAAAATAAAGTAAGTTATATATTAAAAGGAATACCTGAAAATACAACAACAAATTATGAAATAAAACAAGAAGAAAAATGGGATATATCTAAAAATCAAGATGAAAGTATAATTGCAACCTGGAATTTAGAAGATAAAAGTTTAAGTATTTCCGGTAATGGAGAGATGAAAGACTGGTCAATTACAGAAGAAGCAGATTGGCATAAAAAACAATATACAAGTATAATAGAAAAAATAAATATTAATGATGGTATAACAAGTATAGGAAAATATGCATTTTTAGAATGTAGTAGTTTAAAAGAAATAACAATTACAGAACGAGTCACAAGCATAGGAGAGAGAGCATTTTCAGAATGTAGTAGCCTAACAGAAATAACAATTCCAGAAAACGTCATAAGTATAGGATGGTATGCATTTCAAAACTGCAGTAGTTTAACAGAAATAATAATTCCAAAAGGGGTAACAGAAATAGATACTTACGCATTTTCAGGATGCAGTAGCCTAAAAGAGATAAAAGTATCAGAAGAAAATCAAAATTATACAAGTAAAGAAGGAGTATTATATACCAAGGATTTAACTAGAATAGTAAAATATCCAGCTAAAAAAGAAGAAATTAATTATATAATAGATAATGAAGTAAAAACAATAGAAGATTATGCATTTGAAGGATGTAGTAATTTAACAAAAATAGTAATTCCGAATGAAATAGGAAGTATAAAATATAAAGCGTTTTCTGGATGTAGCAGTCTGACAGAAATAGCCATCCCAGAAGGAGTAACGAGTATAGGTGATTATGCATTTGAAGGATGTAGCAATTTGAAAGAAATAGCTATCCCAGAAAACGTCTCAAACATAGGATATGGAGCATTTTCAGGATGTAGTAGTTTAACAGAAATAACGATTCCAGAAGGAGTTACAAGTATAGGATATCAAGCATTTTCTGGATGTAGCAATCTGACAGAAATAGCCATCCCAGAAGGAGTAACGAGTATAGATAGTTATGCATTTTCAAGATGTAGTAGTTTGAAAGAAATAGCTATCCCAGAAAACGTCTCAAACATAGGATATGGAGCATTTTCAGGATGTAGTAGTTTAACAGAAATAACGATTCCAGAA
>CALXCJ010000042.1 GCA_944386775.1 uncultured Clostridia bacterium | reverse complement strand
AGGAAATAGAAGCAAAGTTGCAGTATATTCACCAGATCCAAACATAGATCCAGTAGGTTCATGTGTAGGACAAAAAGGTGTTAGAATTCAAAATGTAATAAATGAATTAAATGGAGAAAAAATAGATGTAATAGAATGGAATGAAGACCCAAGCATATATATAGCATCAGCATTACTTCCAGCACAAATCCTAGCGGTAGATATAAAACAAGACGAAAAATTTGCACAAGTAATAGTACCAGATGACCAATTATCTTTAGCAATAGGAAAATCAGGACAAAATGCAAGACTTGCAGCAAAACTTACAAACTGGAAAATAGATATAAAATCAGAAACACAATTCAGAGAACTACTAGAAAAAGCAAACCAAGAAGAAAAAACTCCAGAAGAAAATCAAGAAGAATCAGAAACTGAATAAAAAATTACAAAAAAGATGAAAAAATAGCAAACGGCAAAAAAGAAAACAAATTAAAATATAAAAAGCAGAATAAAAAAGCAACTAAAACCGTGATAAAAACTAAAATAATAACATAAAATAAAATGGGGGACAAAGCTATGAAAAGTTTACCACAAAGAACTTGTATGGGTTGCATGCAAAAAAAAGACAAAAAAGAATTAATCAGAATAGTAAAAAACAAAAATAATGAAATATCTATAGATAAAACCGGAAAACTTGCTGGAAGAGGAGCATATATATGTGACAATATAGAATGTTTAGAAAAAGTAATAAAATCAAAAAGACTAGAAAAGGCATTAGATACAAAAATATCACAAGAAATTTATGAAAGTTTAAGAGGTGTAATACTTGATAAATAATAAAATATTAGGTTTAATAGGTCTATCTGCAAAAGCGGGTAAAATATGTTTTGGTGCAGACAGTGTAGAAAGCGAAATAAAAAGAAGAAAAGTATATCTAGTAATAATTGCAAAAGACAGTTCAGAAAGAACAAAAGAAAAATTCCAAAACATATGCAAAAACGAAGGAATAAAAAGTATAGTAATAGAAAATATAGAAAGCTTAAGTAAAGCAATAGGTAAAACCAATAAAGCAGTTATAGGTATAAAAGATAAAAATTTAGCTACAGAAATACAAAAAATATATGATGGGGGTGATCTTATTGGGTAAGATAAAAATACACGAAATAGCAAAAAAATTAGGCTTAACCAGTAAAGAAGTATTAGAAATAGCAAATAAATTAAATATAGAAGCTAAAAGTCATTTAAGTGGTGTAAGTGAAGACGACGCAAATAAAATAGAAAAAAGTATAGCAGAAAAAAGTACAAAAATAGAAGAAAAAAATGAATCAAAAAATAAAGAAGAAAAAATCGAATCAAACAGCAAAGAAGCAAACAATGAATTAAAAAGCCAAAAAGAGAATAATGAAAAATCAAAAAGTGAAAAAAATGCAGAAAAAAATAATGCAAAAGAAACCAAAAAAGAACAAAGCAAAGAAACAAACAAACATAAAGATCAAAAGGCACCTGTTATCATCAGAAGAGAAGTTATAATAACAGACGAACCAGAAAAACAAGTAAAAAATAATGAACAAACCAGAAAAAATAATAATATAGGATTTGTAGAAAGAAAACAAAACAAAGATTTTAATATAGTATATCGTAGCAAAACAAATAAGCCTAAAACTGTAAGTGAATTATTCGGTTTAAATAAAAAAGAAGAAGCCAAAGAAGAGAAAAAACAAGTTACAGAAGCTAAACAAGAAAATATAAATTCAAATGTAACCAGCCTAGAAAATCAAGACAAAAAGCAAAATGAAGCAGAAAAAATAGAGCAAGAAAAAGTAAAAGAAGACATAAACCAAAAATCAAATATAAACCAAGAAATTAAAAAAGCAGAAAATAAAGAAGAAAAAAATCAAGGAGAAGACAAACAATATATGCAAGAAAATGTTAATGTAAAAACTAAAAATAAACCAGACACAAAAAGAGAGATTCCTGAAAATACAAGACAAAACTTTAGGTCAAATAATTTTGGAAAAGAAAGAAACAATAAAAATAACAATTATAATAATAACAATTATTCTAATAGACAAAACTATAAATCAAGATACAAAAACGACGGAAATCACACTAAATATAATGACAATAAAAATGGAAGAAATTATGGAAACCAAAATTATAATGGACAAAGAAGACCATTAGACGAAAAAGGAATAGAAAAAAATATCAAAAATATAATGTCAGCTGATATTCAAGAAAAAGAAACTGTTAGAGAATACAATAAAAACATAGACAAACAAAAAAATAACAACAAATTTGAAGAAAATAAAACAAACAAAAAATCAAAAAATAGAAGAAATGAAGCATCTAGTTTTGATGAAGGAAAACTAAAAAGTCTAAAACAAGCAAATAGATTATCAAACATGTTTGATGACCAAGATGGAGGAATGCTAGACTATTATGACCTAACAACACAAAGAGGAAGAAGAGGCAAAAAGAAAGCACAAAAAGGTGATGAAGAAAGAAACAAACAAAAAATATTTAAACTAACAGAAATAGAAATACCAGAAACAATAACAGTAAAAGACCTAGCTCAAGAAATGAAAAAAACTACAGCAGAAGTAATTAAAAAACTACTAAGTTATGGAATAATGGCAACAATAAATAATGAAATAGACTTTGACACAGCATTTTTAATTGCAGGTGAATTTGGAATAACAGCTAAAAAGAAAGAAACAATAACAGAAGAAGACATACTATTTGACGAGTCAGAAGACAAAGAAGAAGATTTAGTTCCAAGACCACCAGTAGTAGTAGTTATGGGGCATGTTGACCATGGAAAAACATCACTATTAGATGCAATAAGAAAAACAAATGTAATAGAAGGCGAAGCAGGAGGAATTACACAAGCAATAGGTGCATACACAGTAAATATAAATAACAGACAAATAACATTTTTAGATACACCAGGACATGAAGCATTTACAGCAATGAGAGCAAGAGGAGCACAAATTACAGATATAGCAATCTTAGTTGTTGCAGCAAATGATGGAGTAATGCCACAAACTATAGAAGCTATAAACCATGCAAAACAAGCCGGAATTCCAATAATAGTAGCAATAAACAAAATAGACTTACCAGATAGCAATATAGAAAAAGTAAAACAAGAATTAATGAAATATGAGCTAGTACCAGAAGAATGGGGAGGAGACACAATCTGTGTTCCAATATCTGCAAGAAACCATACAAATATAGACCAACTATTAGAAATGGTATTACTTGAAGCAGATGTATTAGAATTAAAAGCAAACCCACACAAACAAGCAAAAGGAGTAGTTATAGAAGCAAGACTAGACAAATCAAAAGGTGCAGTAGCTTCAATGCTAATACAAAGAGGAACACTAGATGTTGGAGACACAATAATTGTTGGATCATCAATAGGTAGAATAAGAACAATGACAAACGACAAAGGTAAAAAAGTAAAACAAGCAGGACCATCAACCCCAGTAGAAATAACAGGTTTAACAGAAGTACCAGAAGCTGGAGATACATTCTATGAAGTAAAAGACGAAAAAACAGCAAAACACCTAATAGAAAAAAGAAAACGTGAGGCAAGAGAACAAGCAATAAATACAAACACAAAAGTAACTTTAGACAATCTATTTAGTCAAATGGAAGAAGGAAAGCTAAAAGTACTAAACCTAATTGTAAAAGCAGATGTACAAGGATCAGTAGAAGCTGTAAAACAATCAATGGAAAAACTACAAAACGAAGAAGTAAAAGTAAAAGTAATACACTCAGCAGTTGGAGCAGTAACAGAAACAGATGTAATGCTTGCAAAAGTTTCAAATGCAATAATAATAGCATTTAATGTAAGACCAACAGCTACAGCAAAAGAAATGGCAGAAAGAGACGAAGTTGAAATAAAACAATACTCTATAATCTACCAAGCAATAGAAGATGTAGAACTTGCAATGAAAGGAATGCTAGATCCAAAATATGAAGAAAAAATAATAGGAACAGCAGAAGTAAGACAAATATTCAAAATATCAAATGTAGGAACAATAGCAGGAGCATTTGTACTAAGTGGAAAAGTAGAAAGAAATGCAGGAGTAAGAATAATAAGAGACAATGTAGTAATACATGACGGAAAAATTGCAACACTAAAAAGATTTAAAGACGATGCAAAAGAAGTATCAAAAGGATTTGAATGTGGTATCCAAATTGAAAATTACAATGACATAAAAGAAGGAGACACAATAGAAGCATATGTAATGGAGGAAATAAAAAGATAATTAATTAGCAAGAGGTGAAAAAAATGCCAATAAACAAAAACAGAATACAAAGAGTTGATGAAGAATACAAAAAAGCATTAAGCCACATAATAGGATATGAACTAAAAAACCCAAATGTAACAGGACTAATTAGTGTTACAAAAGTAAAAGTAACTCGGAGACCTAAAATATGCTAAAGTATATGTAAGTATTCTAAACTCTAAAAATTTAAAAACAACACTTGAAACCTTAAAAAAATCTGCAGGATTTATAAGAACAGAACTTGCAAAAAAAGTCAACCTAAGAAACACGCCAGAACTTATATTTGAACTAGATGACTCAATAGAATATGGAGCAAAAATTGATAATATATTAAAAGAAATATTACCAAAAAAAGAAGAAAACGAAGAAAATAAAGCGCAAAAAGAAGAATAAAAATAGAAAGGAAAAATCATATGACACTAGACAATATTTTAGAAGAAATAAAAATGGCAAATTCTATAATAATATTAACACACGAAACACCTGATGGAGACGCAATAGGAAGTAGTCTAGCAATGAAACTAGCATTAAAAACACTAGAAAAAGAATCAGATGTAATAATAAAAGAGTTTCCAAGAATATTTAAATTCTTACCAGGAGCAAATGAAGTAAAAACTGACGCAGAAGGCAAAAAATACGATTTAGCAATATCTGTAGACTGTGCAGACTTAAAAAGGTTATCAGGCAAAGAATATTTCGAAGAAGCCAAAAAAGGAATAGTAATAGACCACCATGGAAGCAACACAATGTATGGAGACATAAACTTTGTAAACCCAGTAGCACCAGCATGCTGTGAGATACTCGCAGGAATGTTTGAATACTTTGACATCAACATAGATGTAAATATAGGAACAGCAATACTTACAGGAATAATAACAGACACAGGAGGATTCAAATACCCAAGTGTAACAGCAGAAACATTCGAATTCACAGCAGAACTACTAAGAAAAGGAGTAAATGTCTCAGAAATATATAAAAGAGTACTAGAAACCAAAACAAGATCAAACTTCGAACTAATAAAAAGAACAATGAATAGACTAGAATTACTAGAAGAAGGCAAAGTAGCCTTCACATACATGAACCTAAAAGACGAAGAAGAAGTATCAGCAGAAATAGGAGACCATGAAGGCATAGTAGAAAACGGAAGAAGCATAGAAGGAGTGCAAATCTCTATATTCATAAGGCAAAAAGACGAAAACTCATACAAAGTATCAATGAGATCAAACGGAAACATAAACGTATCAGACATATGTTATATCTTTGGAGGAGGAGGCCACCCAAACGCAGCAGGAGCCCTAATTCAAGGAAACGTAGAACAAGTAAAAGAAAAAATAATGAAAGAAGTAAAAAAAGTAATATAGCCGGGATTGAGGGACGGTCCTTAAAATCCCGGCTAGCCGGGATTTTAGTGACGGACCTTCACATTTTTTTAATAAAATGTTTCAAAAATGAGATTGTCCCAAATAAAAAGGAAAAAAGGAAAAGTAACATGAATGGAATCATTATTATAAATAAACCAAAAGGTATAACATCTTTTGATGTGGTATATAAGCTCAGAAAAATTTTTAATGAAAAAGTAGGGCACACTGGTACTTTAGACCCAATGGCAAGAGGAGTTTTGCCAATTTTAATAGGAAGTGCAACAAAGTGTTCTAAGTATTTAATAAATCATGACAAAGAATATGAAGTTGTGCTTAAACTTGGCATAAAAACAGATACCGCAGATTGTGAAGGAAAAATTTTAGAAGAGCAAACTATTTGCGATGATATTTTTAATGAAGATAAAATATTAGAAGCTTTAGCCAAAAATAAGGGAAAAATTATGCAAAAACCCCCAATGTATTCGGCAATTAAAGTAAATGGTAAAAAATTATATGAATATGCAAGAAAAGGTGAAAACATTGAAGTTAGGCCAAGAGAAGTTAATATATATGATTTAGAACTACTTGAAATTAATAAAAGTGATAAAAAGATAAAATTCAAAGTCAAATGTAGTAAAGGAACATATATAAGAAGTTTATGCGAAAAAATAGCAGAAGATTTAGGTACTATTGGGTATATGTATGACTTACTCAGAACCAAAGTCGGAGAATTTTCAATTGCCCAAGCAATTTCGCAAGAAAAAATAGAAGAAGCAATAGAAAATATTGAAAATAAAGAAAAGTTTGAGCAATTAAAATTAAATTTAAAAAATAAATGTATTACAATAGAAGAAATGTTTAATAATTTAGAAAGTATAAATCTTGATGAAATAGCCTTAAGCAAGTTTTTAAATGGAGTAAAACTAAAAACAAATAAAAAAGATGGAGTATATAAAATATATAATAATAAATTTATAGGCTTAGGGACAGTAAATAATTATTTATTAAAAAGAGATATTATAATTTAAAAATAAATTCTTATAGTAAGTTATATAAAAAAATCACTTCACATATATTTAAATGTGAGGTGATTTTATGTATTATATACAAGAAAATGACAAGCCTAGTGCCATAACTAAAATATTTCAAAAAATAGAAGTGGATTCAAACAAAATTATTTTACCAATAATAGATGGAAATAAAATTGAGAAAAATAATATAAAACCAGAAAATAATACAAAAACCAAAAGTAATACAAAAGCAGAAAGTAATATAAAGAAAGAAAACAGCACAAAAAATAATATAAAAATAATAAATAATACAAAATCAAAAGAAAATCTAAAACCAAAAAAAGACCCAAAAAACAAAGAAAAACTAGAAAAAAAAGAAGAAAAAATAACTAATAAACTAATAAAATTATTAAAAAACAAACCAAGCAAAAAACTAGTATTAAGCAAAAACTTACACAAGTGCCAACACCTAATAAACACATTAAACCAAAAAGATTTTGAAATAATAGATGGAAGATGGATATTTGAAAGAATATCAAAAGAAGTATTAGAATACATACTAGATAAACAAAACTTAAAAAAAGAAGAGACAAGCATTTATATACTAGTAAATGATTTAACAGATGTAGTAATTCAAAATATAAAAGAATTTGCAAAAGAATATAAAAGTGTAAATATTATAACAAACCACATAGAAAAACTAAGAAAAATAGCAGATGATATACTAAAAGACTTAGGAATTCAAATAGTAGTTGCAAACAACAAAAGAAAATCACTTACAAAAGCAAAAATAATATTAAACTATGACTTCCCAAAAGAATTATTAAACCAATATAACATAAATGAAAATGCAATAATTATAAACATCCTAGGAAATATGAAAATAACTAAAAAAAGATTTAATGGAATAACAATAAATGACTATGAAATATCATTTAAAACAGAAAATGAATACAATATAAATAATAATAAATTTTTCCCAAAAGAAATTTATGAAGCGCAATTTTATAAAGAACAACCATATATAAATGTAAGAGAAAAAATCTTAAAAGACAAAGTAAAAATAGAAAAATTATATACTCAAAATGGCGAGTTTTAGAAAATTTTATATAAACAACATCTTTAGGGCTTTGTTATGATATTTTTATATCTATAAATAGTAAAAAAACTTAAAAATACCTTAAAAATTTACCGAAAACCTTTATTTTTTATAAAAAATATAATATAATTGATTTGTCGAATTTTAGATTGGCAAGGAGGTATTATTATGCCAAGTAAAAGTAACAAAAATAGAAAAAACAATAATAGTGAAAAAACAAAACAATATAAAACATCAACACAAAATAAAAAAAGAGAAGGAAATAAAGAAGGAAGAGAATGGAAAAAAGTTGATGATAAAACAAAGGTTGTAGAAACTGTAAATGGTAAAAAAGGAAATAAAAGTCAAAACCGCAAAAATGGCAAAAAAGTAAAATGGTCCGAGAAACACCCAAAATTATCTATGGCAATAAAAATTATAATAATCTTAATACTTCTATTATGTGTAATAGGAGCAGGAATTATTGCAGCGATATTCTTTGGACTATTTGGAGATGACTTTAAAATAACCAAAGAAGACCTAACAATAGGAATAGCAAACTCTGTAGTAGTTGACCAAGACGGAAATGTAATTGCAAACTTAAGTACAGAAGAAAAAAGAAAAATTATAACACTAGACGAAATGTCCCCATATCTTCCAAAAGCATATATAGCAATAGAAGACAAAAGGTTTTATGAACATAATGGTGTAGATATTTGGAGAACAGCAGGAGCAATATTTAATACAATATTTAGAGGAAGTTCATCATATGGAGGAAGTACAATAACCCAACAATTAGTAAAAAATATAACAGGTGATGATGATGCATCAGGACTTGCTGGAATAATGCGTAAAGTAAGAGAATGGGCAAAAGCATATCAAGTAGAAAGAATGATTTCTAAAGACCAAATACTAGAACTATACTTAAATATTCTATTTGTCGGAGGAGATAACCTTCACGGAGTAGAACTTGGAGCACAGTACTATTTTGCAAAAAGTGCAAAAGACTTGGACTTAGCAGAATGTGCATTTTTAGCAGGAATAAACAGTTCACCAAATACATATAACCCATATGACGAATCAAAAGACCAAACAGAACTTGCAGAACTTAGAAAAAATAAAACACTAACAGTACTAAAAGAAATGAAAGACCAAGGATATATTACAAATGAAGATGAATATAATGCAGCAGTAGCAAAAGTAGAACAAGGATTGCAATTCACAAAAGGAAACATAGTATCAGGAAGTTCATATTCATACCACACATCAGCAACACTAAACCAAGTAGTAGAACAAGTAATGGAAGAAAAGAATGTATCAAGAGAGTTTGCAGAAAAATATGTATATGGAAGCGGACTTACAATATACTCAACAGTAGACCCTGACATTCAAGCAAGAGTAGAGCAAGAATTTGCAAAAACAACATATCAACTAAAAGGAAGAGCAAAAAATGCAGATGGAACTTTAAAAAATGAACACGCACAAGCAGGAATGGCAATAATAGACCATACAACTGGATATGTTGTAGCAGTAGGAGGAGAGCTAAACACAGACCAAACAGCAACAGGATGGAACAGAGCAACACAAATGGTAAGGCAAACAGGATCATCAATAAAACCAATAGCAGATGTAGCACCAGCCTTAGAAGAAAAAATAATAACAGCAGCAACAGTATATGATGATGTTTGGACATTATTTGGAAAAGATTATAAACCAAAAAATGATAGAGGATATAGAGGTTTAATAGGAATTAGAGAATTTATAGGAAGATCCCAAAATGTTCCAGCAGTAAAAATAATGAGAGAATTAACACCAAATAAATCAATAGACTATTTAAGAAAAATGGGAATATCAACAGTATACAAATCAGGTGAAGTAGAAGAAAAAAATGATAGTGTACTAGGCTTAGCACTTGGTGGAATTACAGATGGAATAAGCCCATTAGAAATGGCTGCAGCATATGGAACAATTGCAAATGATGGAGTATATATAGAACCAACATTCTACACTAAAGTCACAGATATAAACGGAAATGTAGTACTAACGCCAAACCAAGAAACTCAAAGAGCAATATCTGAACAAAATGCATATATAACAAGATCAATTACTATGGAACCTGTAACAGCATCA
This sequence comes from uncultured Clostridia bacterium, assembly GCA_944386775.1. Taxonomy (GTDB): domain Bacteria; phylum Bacillota; class Clostridia; order TANB77; family CAG-508; genus CAG-269. Next base: position 5,677 of record CALXCJ010000042.1, on the reverse strand, counting down.
TATGGAACAGCAACTTACTGTAAGATACCAGGAATAGAAACTTGTGCAAAAACAGGAACAACAGATGACAACTACGACAGATGGCTTTGTGGAATGACACCATACTATTCAGCAGCTTGTTGGTTTGGATATGACACACCAGAAGAAGTAGTATATAGTGGAAGAAACCCAGCAGGTCAAATTTGGTCAAATATAATGAAAGACATACACAAAGACCTAGAAAACAAAACATTCAACAAACCAAGTGGAATAGTAGAAAAAACAGTATGTAGAACAACAGGATGCTTAGCAACATCAACTTGTACAGACAAATACACAGAAATATTCACAGAAGACAACTTGCCAGACACATGTGAAGGACACGGAGTTCAAAAAATATGTAAAGACTCAGGAAAAGTTGCAACAGAATATTGCCCAAATACAGAAAACAGAAGCTATGGCGGAGTAATACCAAAAGAAGAATTAGACCTATGGGAACCAATCCAAGGGTCATCAGCAAAAGGAAATGCTAGAATAACAGAAACTTGTACAATACATACAAAGCCAGAGAATAATAATACAAACAATTCAAGCAATGAAAATAATGCAGGAAATAATACAGGAAATAATACAAATACATCAGGAGGAGGAAACACGAATACATCAGGAAATAATACGAACACATCAGGAGGAGGAACAAATACAGCAGGAAATAACACAAATACATCAGGAGGAGGAACAAATACAGCAGGAAATAATACAAATACATCAGGAGGAACAAATACAGCAGGAAATAACACGAACACATCAGGCGGGGGAACAAATACGGCAGGAAATAATACAAATACATCAGGAGGAACAAACACAACTCGAGAAAGAACTGATTAAAAGTATAGATAAGCAACAAAATCAGATACTAAAACGAAAAATAAGACACAAAAAATACGCATACCACAATAATATTTAATAAGAAATTTTTGACCAAAATCAAAAATTTCTTATTAAAAAATAAATCTAAGAAAGGAGAAAAAAATTGGATATATATTTTACAAACACCTTAACAAAGAAAAAAGAAAAATTTTATCCAATAGATAAAAATGAAGTCAAAATATATTCTTGTGGACCAACAGTATATAAAGACGCAACAATAGGAAACCTAAGAACAAACATATTCCAAGATGTTTTAAGAAGAGTACTAAAATACAATGGCTACAAAGTAAAACAAGTAATGAATATAACAGATGTAGGTCACCTAGTTTCAGACGGAGACGAAGGAGAAGACAAAATGGTAAAATCAGCAAAAGAAGAACACAAATCTCCTCAAGAAATAGCAAACCACTACACAAAATTATTTTTTGAAGACCTAGAAAAATTAAATGTAGAAACTCCAGAAATAATATGCAAAGCAACAGACTATATAAAAGAAATGCTAGAATATGTAGAAGAATTAATGGAAAAAGGTTATGCATATGAGACATCTACAGCAATTTACTTTGATGTATCAAAACTAGACGAATATGGAATATTATCAGGAATAAACTTAAAAGAACAAAAATCAGGTGCAAGAGTAGAAGTAGACCCAGAGAAGAAAAATCCATATGATTTTGCGCTATGGATAAAAGCACCAGAAAATCACCTAATGAAATGGGATAGCCCATGGGGCAAAAGCTATCCAGGCTGGCATATTGAATGTTCAGCAATGTCTAGAAAACACCTAGGAGAAGAATTTGATATACACACAGGAGGAATAGATTTAATTCCAACACATCACGAAAATGAAATAGCCCAAAGCAAAGGAGCAACCGGAAAAATTCCAGCAAGATATTGGATACATGGAGAATACCTATTAGTAGATGGCGGAAAAATGTCAAAAAGCCTAGGAAATGTATATCTATTAAAAGACATAATAGAAAAAGGATATGACCCACTAGTATATAGACTATTTTGCTACACAAGTAGTTACAGAATAAAACTAAACTTTACATGGGATGCAATAGACGCAACATCAAAATCTTTAGAAAGATTACGTATGGGATACAAAGCACATCAACAAGGAGAAGAAAAATTAGATGCAACTGACCAAGAAAAAATCAGCAAAATAGAAGAAAACTTCCACAAAGCAATAAATGATGATATGAACATGCCACTTGCCTTAAGCTATGTATGGGAGCTAATTAAATACCCAAAAAAAAGCAAAGAAATTGCAAAACTATTGCAAAAAATTGACAAAGTATTAGCAATAAAAATAGACGAAAACCCAAAAAGTAAGCCTCAAGAAGACATACCAGAAGAAATAGCAAAACTTGCAGAAGAAAGAAAAATTGCAAAGCAAAATAAAGAGTGGGAAAAAGCAGATAAAATAAGGGAAGAAATTAAGGAAAAAGGTTATATAATAAAAGATACAAAAGAGGGTATTATAATAGAAAAGGAATAAAGATTTATTAATTAAAATTTATAAAAAACATAGGAAAACCAAAAAGAAGGGAAGATAAAAAATGAAAATCTTATTACCAGGTGGAGCAGGATTTATAGGTAGCCATACAGCAGTAGAATTATTAAATGCAGGACATGAAATAATAATAATAGACAACTTTTCAAACAGCAACAAAAAATCATTAAATGCAATAAAAGAAATAACAGGAAAAGACTTTAAATTTTATGAAGTAAATTACCTAGACGAAAAAGCATTAGATCAAGTATTTGATGAAAATAAAATTGATGCAGTAATGAACTTTGCAGGCTACAAATCAGTTGGAGAATCTGTAAAAAATCCAATTGAATACTACAAAAACAACATATCAGGTGCATTAACATTACTAGAGGCAATGAAAAAACACAATGTAAAAAAATTCATCTTTAGTTCATCTGCAACAGTATATGGAGACCCAGAAACAGTGCCAATAACAGAAAGTTCAAAAACAGGAGGAACAACAAACCCATATGGAACAACAAAACTATATATAGAACAAATACTAAAAGACATATATACATCAGACCCTAGTTGGGACATATGTATATTAAGATACTTTAACCCCGTAGGAGCACATGAAAGTGGCTTAATTGGAGAAGAACCAAAAGGAATACCAAATAACTTAATGCCATATATAGTAAGAGTTGCAGCAGGAGAATTAAAAGAACTATCAGTATTTGGAAATGACTATAATACAAAAGACGGAACAGGAGTAAGAGACTATATTCACGTAGTAGACCTAGCAAAAGGCCATGTAGCAGCATTAAACAAACTAGAAAAAGAAAAAACAGGGCTATATATATACAACTTAGGCACAGGAAAAGGATATAGTGTTTTAGAAATGGTAAAAGCATTTGAAAAAGCAACTGATCAAAAAGTACCATACAAAATAGCCACTAGAAGACCTGGTGATATAGCAGAATGCTATGCAGACCCTAAAAAAGCAAAAGAAGAACTAGGATGGGAAGCAACTAAAACTTTAGAAGATATGTGTAGAGATGCTTGGAATTATATAAAAAAGCAAGATAAATAATGATAAAAATAAAGAAAAATAAATAAAAACAATAAAAATAAAGAAAATAAAAAGCAAAGAATAAAAAACTAAAAAATTAAAAAATAGAATAAATTCTTAAAAATATTAAATAAAAATAGATTGGATGAAGAAAATGATAGATTTTAAAGAAATTATAGCAAAAAGTATAAAAGAAGTATTAGAAAACCAAAATAATGAAAACCTAAACCAAAGCCAAATCAGTCTAAATGACTTAAAAGGATATATAGAAAAGCCAAACAATAAAGAAAATGGTGACTATGCTTTCCCTACATTTAGACTTGCAAAAAGTTTAAAAAAATCTCCACAAATTATTGCAAATGACATAAAAGAAACAATAAAAATAGAAAACGACAAAATAGAAAAAATGGAAGTAGTAGGCGGATATTTAAACTTTTTCGTAAATAAAAAGTTACTCACAAAAGAAGTGCTAAAAGAAATAAATTTAAAACAAGAAAAATATGGGGAATCAGAAGAAGGAAAAGGAAAAAACATCATAGTAGAATACTCATCACCAAACATTGCCAAAGAATTTCACATAGGACATTTAAGAACAACACTAATTGGTTCAGCATTATATAACATCTACAAATACCTAGGATACAATACAATAGGAATAAACCACTTAGGAGACTATGGAACACAATTTGGAAAAATGATAGAAGGTTATAAAAGATGGGGAGACGAATATAACATTGAAGAAAACCCAATAGAAGAATTAACCAAAATATATATCAGAATAAATGACCTATGCAAACAGGATGAAAAAGTTCTAGAACAATGCAGAGAAAACTTTAAAAAACTAGAAGATGGAGATGAATACTGCACAAAACTATGGGAAAAGTTCAGAGCCTTAAGCCTAAAAGAATTTAACAAAACATATGACTTACTTGGAGTAAAATTTGATTCACTAAAAGGAGAAGCATTTTACGCAGATAAAACTAAAGAAGTAATAGACCTATTAGAAAAACAAGGAAAACTCATAGAATCAGAAGGAGCAAAAATTGTAGACTTATCAGAAAAAGGAATGCCACCTTGCATAATATGCAAATCAAATGGATCATCAATATATGCAACAAGAGATTTAGCAGCAATTTTATACAGAGCAAGAACATATGACTTTGACAAATGCATATATGTAGTAGCATATGAACAAAACCTATACTTTAAACAAATATTTGAAGTTGCAAAATATCTAGGCTTAGATAAAAAATACACAGATGGCCTAACACATGTAGCATATGGAATGACAAGACTTGCAACAGGAAGAATGTCTACAAGGGAAGGTAATGTAATAAAAGTAAATGAACTATTAAACGAAGCAATAAAAAAAGTACTAGATATAATAAATGAAAAAAATCCAAGTTTAGAAGAAAAAGAAGAAAACGCAAAAAAAATAGGAATAGGAGCAGTCGTATTTAGCAATTTATGTACAACAAACATAAAAGATCAAATATTCGACTGGAACACAGTTTTAAACTTCAATGGAGAAACAGGGCCATATATACAATATATATATGTAAGAACAAAAAGCGTACTAGAAAAAGCAGGAAAAACCCCTAAACTAGAAAATGTAGATTTAAATCTATTAAATGATGAAGCAAGTCAAGAAGTAATAAAAAATCTATATGAATTTAACCAAACTTTGCAATCTGTAGTAGAAAAAAATGAGCCATCAATACTTGCAAGGTACTTAATAGAACTTGCTAAAAGCTTTAGTAATTTTTATAATGAAAATAAAATAATATGTGATGACAAAGAGCTTCAAGAAGCACGTGTGTTTTTAACATATGCAACTGGAATTGTATTAAAAACAGGGGCAAAACTACTTGGGATAGAAATGCCGGATAAGATGTAGAAAAGGCGTGTAAATGACTGTTTACACAAAATACTATGTAAATATAGAAGAGTAAATTAAGCATTAAGAAAGAAAAAACTAAGATAAAAAATTAAGGTAAAAAATGGAGATGGGGGTATACTTAGAGATAAGCATACCCCTATTGCAGTGCAATAAGTAAAATCGTTAAATAAAAAAATGGTTAATCGTGACCTGGTCACAATTAACCAAAATGAACTTTTTATTATTTTTCTATAAATTAGTGTAATTAAGCAAAAAAATTAATTAAATTAATAAATACATTAAACATATAGCATTAAACGCAAAAATTGTCAATAAA
>CALXCJ010000041.1 GCA_944386775.1 uncultured Clostridia bacterium | reverse complement strand
TAAAGTGTTGAAAGCAATGCGTTTAAAGGATTAGAAAAAAAGATAAAAAAATTGCCTACATTTACTTGACACATACATTAAAATAAAAGGTACATATAAAATCTTGACAGACAAATTAGAAATACATATAATACAATTACCAAAGGCAATAAAAGAGTACAAAGAAAGTAAAGAGAATAAGGAAAGCAAATTTTTGCAATGGATGATGTTTCTAAATGAGCCAGAATGTGTGGAGGTCGATGAAATAATGAAAGAAAATAGAGAAATAAAAGAAGCAAAAGTAACATTAAGGGAATTAAGTCAAGATGAAGAAAATCAAAGAATAGCAGAATTAAGAGAAAAGCACATACTAGATACACAAGACATCTATGAAACGGGCTTAAATGAAGGACTAAAAAAAGGCGAAAAGCTTGGAAGAAAGATAGGCCAAGAAAGAGGAGAAAAGATAGGCCAAGAAAGAGGAGAAAAAATAGGCCAAGAAAGAGGCGAAAAGATAGGTCAAGAAAGAGGAGAAAAAATAGGTCAAGAAAAAGGAGAAAAAATTGGAAAAATAGAAGAAAAAAGAAAAATAGCAAAAAAACTATTAGCAAAAAAAATGCCAATAGAGCAAATAATGGAAATAACAGAACTAACAAAAGAAGAAATACTAAAAATACAAAAAGAAATAAACTAAAAATAATGGCAAATTAAACTAAGCTATAGCTATACTAGCTATACTATACTTAAGTTTAAATAGCCATTATTTTTTTCTCTAAAACTAAAAAACGAATAAAAAAGAAAATCAATTTTTATCCCTTGAAAAAAACTTATAAAAAATACGAATAAACTCATAAATATAATCTAAAACATCACTAGAAAAAGTAGATAAAATATTATTTATTTGAGAAATTTTATCATTTTGTTTAACATCACCAAATAAAATAAAATCTGAAGAAACACCGGAATAATTAACAATTTTTCTTAAAGTTTTAATACTTAAAGACCTTTCGCCCCTTTCAATTTGACCTAAAAAAACTTCTGATACATCAATAATTTCTGAAAATTTTTCTCTACTCATATTGTAACTTTCCCTAATAGAACGAATACGTTCACCAACTAAAACATTTTCCATTTTAAATTCTTGCATTAATAAACCTCACTGATTTTTGATAAAATTATATAACAAATATTATACAACAAAAAACAAAAAAAGCTAATAAGCTACTAGCATATATGAAAAATATACAAAACTTACTACCAATATAATATCAGAAAATTACAAAAGAAAAAAGAAGAATAAAAAATAATAAAATAATAAAATATTAAATAAAAATTAAAAAAACACTTGCAAAGAAAAATAGCTTATAGTAAAATAAAAATATATGTTATTAGCTATTTTTTAAATAGTAGGAACATTGAAAACAAAATACCTTTACAAAAAAAGAATACTATTTGTAAAAATGGCAATAATTATATTAAATAATAATAAATAAAGCTAAAAATAGCTTATTATTAAAACAAAAAACAAAAAAACAAACAAAAGAAAGAAGGAGGAAAAAAAGAGGATGAAAGAAGAAAAAAAGAAAATCCAGAATAGTAAAGGTATTACACTAATAGTACTAGTAGTAACAATAATTATTTTACTAATTCTAGCAGGGGTAACAATTGCCGCACTATCAGGCCCTAATGGAATACTAAATAATGCTCAAGAAGCCAAAAAGCAAACAATAATAGCAGATATAATAGAGCAAATAAAGCTAGATATTGCATCAGAAATGGCAAACAGATTAGGAGAAAGCTTAAATGATGAAGAAATTGCACAAATAATAGACAAATATGGAGATTTAAGCACAGAACAAACAGAACTAAAAGACAAAATATTAAAAACAGACAATGGAAATTATGAAATACCAGTATCAGACATATTAGGGAATATATCAGAAGAAGGTACACCACCAACAGGAACAGCAACAGTACAACCAGGAGAAGAGGCAACATCAACAGAAAAATATAATTATACAGATGGAGAAGATGTAGCAACAATACCAGTTGGTTTTACAGTATCAACAGAAACAGATGAGCAAACAATAGATACAGGGCTTGTTGTAATAGGACCAGATGGAAGTGAATTTGTTTGGGTTCCAGTAAGTGATATTAACAGAATGGTAATGTGTAAAAGCAAAACAGCAAGTAGAAACGATCAATGTAATATAGTTTTAAGTGAAAATGACACAAAATTAATATGTACAACACATAGTAATTCAGAAGACATATGTGGAAAATTGTATGCAACAGGTACAGGAGAATCATTTGATAAAACATTAGCAATCCAAACATATATACAAGATACAGCACTAAGGGAGCCAGACTTAGTAAATAATGATAATAATACAAGCTATAATAATGGACTATTTACAGAAGAGTCATTAGAAAATGAGTTTAAAGAAATGGCACTTTCAGTAGCAAAATATGGAGGATTTTATGTAAGTAGGTATGAGATGGGATTAACAAAAGATGATAATAAACCAGTAAGTAAAAATGCAAGTGAAGATACTACTGTAACAACATCTGATGCTTCAAACTCAGAAACAAACAGATGGTATGGCTTATATAGTAAAGCAAAAGAATATAATACTAATACAAATGTAAATGAAGAAATAAAAAGTAGTATGATATGGGGAAGCCAGTATGATGCAATGATGTTATGGATGGAAGAAAATGGAATAGAAGTAAAAAATGGATACGAAGAAACAGTAGCAAAGCCAACATCATCAGCAACAAGAAATAAAGAAACAATAACAGGAAAAGAGCCAAATGATATATTAAATAATGTTTTTGATTTATGGGGATGTCACTATGAATGGACATTAGAGGCCTTTAGTACTAACAGTAGGGTCTTTCGTGGAGGCTACTTTAGCAACAGCAATTCTCCAAGCTGTCGTGTCAGCATCTTTCCGAGCTATACCAACAGCAACGACAGTACCCGTCTCACTTTAATCTTGTAGTACTGTCCCCTGATAGTAGTAACAACAAGATGGCACAAATTAAAACAAACACAAATAATAAATATAAGAACTAAGATTCGCAAGTTCGATTTAAAGACGAACTTGCCGAAATTCAGGAAGCCAAGGCGGATGCCTAGGCTACCTGAATTTCGCAAAAAAATAAAGGTACCAAAAAAATAAAGGTACCTTTTTTTCATGGAAAAAAGGAGGGCAAAAATGAAATTCTACGAAAAATTAAAAACAATTCAACAACAAAACAAAGGCAAAATAATACTAATAAGAAACGGAGTATTTTTCATAGCAGTAGGAAAAGATGCAGTATTAATGCATCAAATACTAAACTTAAAAACAATATGTTTCAAAGAAAACATATGTAAATGTGCAATACCAGTAAAAAACATAACCAAAAAAATACCACTACTAATAGAAACAGGATATAGTTACATAATATATGACTACAACAAAGAAACAAAAGAATATAAGCAAATATATGAAATAAAAGGAAAATATATAGAAGAAAAAAATACAAACATAAATTGTGAAATTTGTACAAATAAAAATAATAAAACCAAAAATACACAAGACTATATAGACGAATTAGAAAATTTAAACAAAAAAGGAATAATAAATATATGAAAGAAAACAGCTTACTACTAATACCAAAATACGAAGACTTCATACAATACATGATAGAAATAATAATAAAACTCCCAAGAACGGAAAAATTTAACATAGGAAACGAATTTAAAATATCTATGTACGAAACACTAGAAAACATACTATACCTTGAAAAAATAGACAAATATCAAAAAATAAACTATCTAAACAAAATCGATGCAAAAATAAATCTACAAAGAATACTACTAAGAATAATGTTAAAAAATAAATGGATAGATGAAAAAAAATTTAAAATAGCAATAACAAAAATATATGAAATCGGAAAAATATTAGGAGGACTAATAAAAATATATGGCAAAAACAATTAGAAATTTATACGACAAAAAATTAACATATGAAAACCTATACAAAGCACATCTATTATCCAGAAAAGGTAAAAAAACAAGAGAAGAAACAATAAAATTTAATCTAAAACAAGAAGACTATATACTATGGTTATATGAAAAGTTAAAAAATCTAACATATAAACATGGAGGATATAAAGTGTTCTATGTAACACAACCAAAACTAAGAAAAATAGAAAAATCAAGATATATAGATAGAATAGTACATAGATGGTATGTAGATAGTTTTATGCAAGAATATTTTGTAAAACAATATATATACACATCATATGCTTGCATAAAAAACAAAGGAATGCATAAAGCAGTAGTAGAACTACAAAAATCTATGAAACATTGTAAAAACATTTGGCAAAAATATTATATATTAAAAATGGATATAAAAAAATTTTTTCAAAATATAAATAAAGACATTTTATTAAATATATTATTAAGAAAAATAAAAGACTCAAAACTAATATGGCTCACAAAGGAAATAATATATTCTAGTGAAGGAAAAAAAGGATTACCAATAGGAAACTATACATCGCAAATTTTTGCAAATATATATTTAAATGAGGTAGATCAATATATAAAACATAAATTAAAAGTAAAATATTATTTTAGATATATGGACGACTCAATAATATTAATTAAAACAAAAAAAGAAGCAAAAAAATTATTATACAAAATAGAAGAATATTTAAACAAAAATTTACAATTAGAATTAAATGAAAAAACACAAATTTTCAAAAATAAGCAAGGCGTAAATTTTTGTGGATATAAAATTAATGAATATAGATTAAAAATTAGAGATAAAGGAAAGAAAAAATTAAAAAAGAAAGTAAAAAAGCTAAAAAATAAAATAAAACAAGGAGAAATAAATAGCAAAGAAGCAAGAAAATATATAGCAGGACACATAGGATATGTAAAAATAGCAAATGTAAATAACTTATTAAATAAACTATTTTACATAGAAAAATAAAAAATAGGGATTCATCAAAAGGCCTATAGTACTAACAATAGGGTCAATCGTGGAGGCAACTATAACAACAGCAATTCTCCAAGCTATCGTAACAACAACAATCCGAACAATACCAACAGCAACAACAGTACCCGTCTCACTCTAATACATTTTCAGATAATTTATTTTAAGGAATAAATTCAGCAAAAGTATTAGTATTAAAGAGGTGAATTCCTTCCGAAAATTAGCTAATAATTAAGGTAAAAATGTATCAATAAAATAAATATTAGTAGAAATTCGAATATATTTATTTTATGCTATTACAGTCAAAAAATGTAATAAAAAACAAGATTTTGAATTTAGGTTTGCGGACATAGTCTTTTGTATACTATTAAATAAGTTTAAAGTATAATTTGTTATGCTTTTAAATATAAAAAAAGAAGGAAAAAATATGAACAAATGCTTTATTATAGGAAAAATAATAACAGAAATAGAATTTAAACTAGCATTAAGTAAAAAAATATACTCAGCAAGTAATTTTAAAGTAAAAACTAAAAAAGATAACCAAGAAATAATAATAGAAGCATATAACAAACAAGCAGACTATTGTTTTAAAAATTTAAAATGTAAAAATGTAATAATATTAGAAGGTTATTTAAAATCAAATTATGTAGTAGCGGAAAAATTACAAAAAATAAATTAAGAAAACCAGTATAAAATATAAAATAAAAAACAAACTAACCAAAAGGAGGAATACAAAATGCAGGAAAAAAATAACAAAGAAGAGTTATTAGAAAAAATATATGAAGCAAATTTCGAACAGATAGATTTAAAAATAAAAAAAACTCACCAAAAAGTAAAAGAAAAATTAAATCAAACAGATTTTAAAGAAATAATAAATGAAATAAAAGAAGAGAAACTAAAGGAAAAGCTAATAAAAATGCTAAAAAATCAAGAGGAAAATAATAATATAAAGTTATCAGAATACATCAAAGAAATATATAAAGAAGGATTTAAAGATGGAATAAAATTAATAACAGAATGTAATAAATAACCAATAAAAAAAGCATCTTAAAAATTTTTAAATAAAATTTATAAACAATCATTCTATTTAAAAAGACCACTTAAACCACAAAATACAACACCAATATTTTAAGAAAGTTCATCATTTTTCCCCAAAAAACCTTGCAAAAACCAATCTCTTTTAGTATAATACAAATGTACAAAAATCAATGAAAAGAGGGAAAGCTAATGGAAGAAAGACAAGAAAGAAGAGACGGAAAAATAATCGAAAGAGACATCGAAAAAGAAATGAGAGTAGCATATATAGACTATGCCATGAGTGTAATAGTATCACGTGCCTTGCCAGACGTAAGAGATGGCCTAAAACCAGTACACAGAAGAATCCTATACGCAATGCACGAAGATGGAATCACAGCAGACAAGCCATACCGTAAATGTGCAAACACAGTAGGGTCAGTTCTAGGAAGATACCATCCACACGGAGACAGCTCAGTATATGATGCAATGGTAAGGCTAGCACAAGACTTCACCATGCGTTACCCACTAATAGATGGCCACGGAAACTTCGGATCCGTTGATGGAGACAGCCCAGCAGCTATGAGGTACACAGAAGCCAGAATGTCAAAAATTGCACAATACATGTTAACAGACATAGAAAAAAACACAGTAGACTTTATGCCAAACTATGACGATAGGCTTCAAGAGCCAACAGTACTACCTGCAAGAATTCCAGCACTTTTAGTAAATGGGTCATCTGGTATAGCCGTAGGAATGGCAACAAACATCCCACCACACAACCTAGGAGAAGTAGTAGATGGAATAATAAAACTAATAGATGAAGACAATGTAACAAACGAAGACCTAATGGAAGTAATAAAAGGACCAGATTTCCCAACAGGAGCAACAATCCTTGGAAGAGAAGGAATAAGGCAAGCATACACAACAGGAAAAGGCAAAATAACCATGAGAGCAGAAGCTGAAATAGAAGAAATGAGCGGAAACAGGCAAAAAATAATTGTAACATCACTACCATACCAAGTAAACAAAGCAAAACTAGTAAAAACAATATCAGACCTAACCAAAGAAAAGAAAATAGAAGGAATATCAGAAGTAAGAGACGAATCAGACAGAAAAGAAAAAACAAGAGTAGTAATAGAACTAAAAAGAGACACAAATGCACAAGTAGTACTAAACCAACTATACAAACACACACAAATGCAAGAAACCTTTGGGGCAATAATGCTTGCACTAGTAGATGGAGAACCAAAAATACTAACACTAAAAGAAATGCTTCAATGCTATATAGACCACAGAAAAACAGTAATCTTAAGAAGAACAAAATTCGAGCTAGACAAAGCCCTAGCAAGAGCACATATATTAGAAGGTTTAAAAATAGCACTAGACAACATAGACGAAGTAATAGAAATAATACGTTCATCATATGATGACCCAAAAGAAAGATTAATGGAAAGATTTGGGCTATCAGACGTACAAGCACAAGCAATACTAGACATGAGGCTAAAAACACTATCAGGATTGCAAAGAGAAAAAATAGAAGAAGAATACAACGAATTAATGAAACAAATAGCACACCTAAAAGAAATCCTATCAAGCGAAAAACTAGTATATGACATAATAAAAGAAGAACTACTAGAAATAAAATCAAAATTCGGAGATGAAAGACTAACAAAAATAGTAGCAGCCGAAGGAGAATTTGTAGCAGAAGACCTAATAAAAGAAGAGCAAACAGTAATAGCCCTAACATACTTTGGATACATAAAAAGAATGCCAATAGACACATATAAAAGCCAAAAACGTGGAGGAAAAGGAATAACAGGAATTGCAACAAGAGAAGATGACTTTGTAAAACAAATATTCACAGCATCAACACATGACCTAATACTATTCTTCACAAATAAAGGAAAACTATACAAACTAAAAGGATACGAAGTCCCAGAAGCAGGAAGAACAGCAAAAGGAACAGCAATAGTAAACCTACTTAGCCTAGACCCAGGAGAAAAAGTATCAGCCGTAATACCAATCCAAAACTTCGCAGAAGGAAAATACTTACTAATGGCAACAAAAAACGGACTAATTAAAAAGACAGCCCTAACAGAATACAACTCATCAAGAAAAACAGGCTTACAAGGAATAACACTAAAAGAAGATGATGAGCTAATCGCCGTAAGACTAACAGACGGACAAGACAATGTAGTTTTAGTTACAAGAGGCGGAATGTGTATAACATTTGACGAAAAAGACGTAAGACCAGTAGGAAGAGTATCACAAGGAGTTATAGGAATAAGGCTATCAGACGATGACGAAGTAATAGGAATGGAATCAGTAATACAAGGCGGAAAAGCAACACTACTTGCAATAACAGAAAACGGATTCGGAAAAAGAACAGAACTTGACGAATACAGAGTACAAATAAGAGGTGGAAAAGGAGTAATAACATATAAAATAACACCAAAAACCGGAAAGCTAGTAGGCGTAAGAATAGCAAACGATGAAGATGATGTAATGCTAATAACAGATACCGGAACAATAATAAGACTAAAAGTAAGCGAAATAAGCGTCCTTGGAAGATCAACACAAGGAGTAACACTAATGAGAACAAGTGATGGTGGAAAAGTAGTTAGCATAGAAACATTAACACCAGATATGGAAGAAGATCAAGAAAATAAATAAAAAACTTTACTATTTTTGAATATAAACAAATAAAAAAAGTTGAAAATCATCTTTTAAAATTATGAAAATAGAAAAGAAAAAAATTGCAATTTTATGGTTAAAATCATAAAATTGCAATTTTTGCCTAAATTAACTTCTCTTTCTAAACCTAATATCATCACCAAAGAAATAATAAATATCAAAATTCCCAGCAATTCTAGAACCAATTCTTTCCTCATAATTCCTAAAAATACTCTGAATATCCATATTTGTAGAAATAATAGTTTTAGTAATCTTATGATTCAAATTCAAAATTCTAGTATTAATAATAGTAAAAAGCTCACTCAATTTCATAGTATTTAAAGTCTCTGTACCCAAATCATCTATAATAAGTAAATCAGTTTCCAAAACAGTCTTATAAAAATCATTACCTAAATCTTTTTGCTTGCCCATCTTATAATTAATTACGGACTCAATAAGTATAGGAGCTGTTTGATACAAAACATTTTTCCCTTTTTTTAGCAATTCAGAAGCAATAGAATTAGACATAAAAGTCTTACCGTAAACCAGTTGAACCTGTAAATAATAAATTCTTATAATTAGGATTATCAAAATTTTCTATAAATTCTAAACATTTTAGTTTGATGTTTAATATATTTTTTCTAGGAGAAATATTTAATTTATACTTAGATAAATCAGGCTCATCTGAATATAATCTCTCATCAAAAGTAGAAAAATTCTCTTTTTTCAAATTATACATATTTGATTTATTAAAAGATATATCTAATAATTTTTGCTTTAAACAAGAACACATCACAGTCTTATAATTTAAATCAGTTATATATCCAGTATCATTACAAATAGTACACTCATATGCAGGTTTTAAATAATTAGAATCAAGATTATTTTGTTTCAAAATAGTTAATTTCTCTGTCTTCAAATTTTCAATTTTTGTTTTCAAATTTGAAATAGAAGCACTATTTTTCTCAGAATTATTGCTATTTAAAATATTTTTTGCAGTTATAATTGCAACACGATTTAATTCATCATCTATTTCAGAAAGACGAGGAATTAAAGAATATAAATTTTGTTTTCTTTTTTCTAAATCATACTCTGCTTTTAACCTTTTTCGTTCATATTCCTTAAGCAAAGTATTTAAAATTTCATTACTCATAAAATCTCCTTATATTAAATATTTATTTTTTTAATTAACTAAAAACATTTTATAAAAAATATTTTTATATTATAACTATAGCTAATTTACGTGTAAAAGTAAATTAGCTATACATATTTTTATTTAACATTTTTTAAACATTATTAATTATGTGATACATTATTTTTATTAATATTTTCTAAATTGTGAGCTAGAGTTTTAACAAAAGGGCTTTCAGAAATTGTAGTTCCATTTAATGAAATAGCTCCAATATCAGTTGATTTATTAGTAGATATAGAATTATAGCCAATATTAGTTGATTTATTAGTAGATATAGAATTATAGCCAATATTAGTTGATTTATTATTAGTAGATATAGAATTATAACCAATATTAGTTGATTTATTATTAGCAGATATAGAATTATAGCCAATATCAGTTGACTTATTATCTGCAGATATAGAATTATGGCTAGCGTCATTACCAGTACTACTAATAGATGAATCATTAGAAACAGTGGCAGAAGAATTTGCATATAAAAAGTCCAAATTTTCATACGTTCTTTGACCAAAATTTGCCTTTGCAACTTTAGTTTTCAAAGTACTTATATCTTTATTTTGCTTTTTACGCTGCTCTAAAAATGCCATAATCTCATCTTTAGTATTTAAGTTATGTTCATGCCAATCAGTAATTATATTATTTATATATTCAAAAGTAGGAGCTTGTTTCAATGTAGTTCTCTTTAATGCAATTTCAATTATATCCATATCATAACCAAGATCCATAACCCAGTTTTCTATATAAGCTTCTTCATATTGAGTTAAAGAACCATAGCGACCAAGCTTTTTTGCAATTGTCTTTTTCATAATATTTAATTTTTCTTTTTTCTGGTCATATAAATCTAAATCGCTCCAAGTATGTATATTATTAGCTCCCCAAGCTTCAGCAACTGTTTGAACATAATTTTTATGCAAAGCAGAACGATTATAACAATAATCAAATAAAGCTATCATAACTTGTTCATCAAAATTATATTTTTTAAACCATAAATCAATATCATTATACCAAGAAGGTCCCATAATACCTTGAAAATACATATTATTAATATGATCAATAGCCTTAGCTCTTGACTTATTTTTAGAAGTTTGTGCAATAGTTTCCTTTGTAGGAGTTAAATTTGGTTTATATAAATTGTTAAGTGTAAATTCCTGTAAATCTACAATTATATATCCAGTAGTCTTTTTAACAATTAAATTATGCTCCTCCAAATATTTTAATGCATCATTTATTTCTTTTAGGGGAAGAGAAAGCTTTTTTGACATATCATTAAGTTTTATATCTTTTCCATATTTAGATAGAAAAATCATATATAAATATACTTTTAAATAATTACCAGGTAACTGAGATAAATGCTCTGCAAAAAATATATCTGGTAATGTTGTTTCAGAAAATAATAAAGATCTATCTTTTTGTTCTAATTTCATCTTAACCCCTCTTTTAATTTTAATATAGTTTTAATAAGATAAATTATATATTCTTTATAGAAAAAATTCAAGCAAATTTCGACAATCTTTTTCAAAAATTTAATAAATAACAAATTATTTTTTAGAATACAAATATAACTTTTGTTTTATACAAAACTTATATAAATACAAAAATACATATAAAATATTTTCACCATTAAGACCAGTAATACTTACAAGAAAAAATGGAAAACAAAATATAATAAACAGAAAAATTTTTAATTGTAAATCATTAAATATAATATTTAATATAATTAAAATCAAAACATACCATAAAATATTAAACAAAACAATATTATAATCAATAATGCCAAAAAGTTTATTTTTAAAATTAAAATTTTTAGGAAAAATAAATTTCATAATACCTCCAAACAATAATTAAAAATTATTTATTAAAATTAGATAAGTTATTCACAGTTTGTGTTACATTTGTGGAAACACCTCCAATAAATTCACGTACAAAAGAATTAGCTTTCAACAAAGCATATATTCCACCAATATAAACAAACTTTACAAATAAATCAGAAGAAGAATAATCCATTGAAAAAATAAGAACTAAAACTATTGAAACAATTATCTGAATAAAAAATAGAGAAAATAAATTTTTAAGCCAAGACTTAAAAAACCAAGAAGTACTATTAAGACAAGCAGATAATATAGCAAAAGGGGAAATAATAATTAATATTTTAATAAAAATATATCTTAAAGAATAAGAAAAAATTAAGCCAAGTAAAGATAGTGACAAAGTACCTTTTAATAAACCATCTAAAGAAAAAATATCAATAGAATTACCAGAAATAGAAGCACTTGAGTTCATTATATTTATTAATTCTGAAAAAGATATATTTTTATTAAATAAATTACTTCCAATTTCACATATAGCAGAAGAAGTATAAGAAAAAATATCTATAAATTGCTGTATTAAAAAGTAAGAAAAGTTCATAAATAATCCACATAAAACTAACTTTATTAAAAATGAATGAGGTCTTTCTATTTTTGAAAATGTATAATGTGAAAGCAAATATCTAACAGCAAAATATAGAATAAATCCCAAAAGAAAAGAATTTGCTATCAATAAAATTCCATTAGTTGTGGAGGTACCAAATATTGATTGGAAATTTTTATCATTTAATATATCAGAATTTATAAATATTAAATCATCCAAAACAGAATATAAATTATTATCAATAGAACTTAAAATACTTTGATAGATATAGTTTATAGTATCAACTATTGTTTGAGTAATATTATTTTGAGTTAAACCAGTTTCGTCCAAATAACCCTCCTTCAAAAAAATATATTTTTTTAACTAATTAATGAATTTATAGCAGATAAAATTAAATCAATAGCTAAAATAAATGCATATGAGAATAAAGAACCATTAATTATCTTTTTTCCCATTCTAATCCTTTCTTCATCACCAAAACTAAATTTTCTCATAAATATACCAGTCCCCACAGCTACGGCAGCAGCAGGTGTAGCAATTTTTAAAATCCAATCCTCAATACTTTCAAATGCTTTAGTTATTTTATCAACTAATTCAGGGTCACCCCAAGAATAAGAAAAAGTTG
The DNA here is from genome assembly GCA_944386775.1 of uncultured Clostridia bacterium. Taxonomy (GTDB): domain Bacteria; phylum Bacillota; class Clostridia; order TANB77; family CAG-508; genus CAG-269. The sequence goes on along the minus strand of CALXCJ010000041.1, from coordinate 2,804 downwards.
ATAAACTAAATATAAAAAATAATGCAAAAATTATAATATTTAGCATATAAAATTTTAATTTATTATTAAATAATCTTTTTTTATAAATAAAAAACATCATAAATCCCTCCTTTAAAATAATAAGTAATCTATTTAAAATAAGGCAACATTTTCAATTTTTGTGGTTTCAAAATTGTATTTCCATCAGAAAGAAAAGTCAAAGCAGAAAAAGTTTCAAGCCTCTGCGTAAAAAAATTAGAATCATAAATATAATCATTTTGAGTAAAAGTACTGTAAGTTTCCGAAATATTAGAATTTTCAGAATTCAAAGTATTAGTAATATAGCTAAATCTAGTTTCTTTAGCACTCTCAGAAAAACTTCTAGAAATCTTTTCCTTATCTTCTTTTCCTAACTGCTTTTGTGACTCTTCAATTGTAAAATTATCATCAGTACGAAACCAAATTTTATTAATCAAATTTTGAATAATAACTTTAACACTAGCATCATCTTTTAAAGCATTTTTTAAAGAAGAATAACTCTGAGTACTAACAATATTAATACATTTAGCTTCTCTACTCACAGAAAAAAAGTCGGCATCTGTTTTAGTGCAATATTTATCATATTCATCACAAATAAAAGCTGATTTTCTTATATTAGATTTAGACAAACCAGACAAAATTTCAGATTGAAAATCCATTTTTAAATAAGTGGCCAAAATTTTAGATAAAAGAGAATATTCGGCAATATTAATATTTAAGACTACAATTTTTCCTTTATTTAAAACTTCTTCAAAACCTAAAAAAGACAAACTTTCCTTAGGTGGGCAAAAACAAGAAAAAACATCATAATCAGAAATAAAAGTATTTGTTATCCTAGTAATCTCAGAAATTAAAATAGACTTTGTACGTGAATCTAAGTTATAAAATTCTTTATAAAAAAAATCCAAACTAGAATTTAATTCATATATATTTTTTTGATCCAATTTTGAAGAAATAAATAACTCACGTATAATTTTTATTTTTTCATCAAAATAATTTGGAAGAGTTATTAACTTATGTAATTCCAAAAAAGTGACATAATTATCATTGTATAATCTACATATCTTAATACACTCAGCAAGTACTTGCTCTGCTTTATCAAGCCAATAAGACTCTGAATTATTTTCAGAAAATAAAGTAAGAATAGTTTTTAACCTATTAGCTAAAACTATGGGTTTCAAATTTGGTTTATGTAATGGATTATAATTTACATTACCTGAAAGATTTATTTCAATTATATCATCTTGCAGACCAAAATCTTCAGCATACTTTTTTATCTGATAATGATAATTCCCCTTAACGTCCAATATCAATATACCAATTTTATCAGCCGCATTATTTTTATTATATTCTAACAATTGCCTTGTAAAAGGGTACATAGCAGAAGATGTTTTACCAGAACCAATAGTACCTGTTATTAGAAAGTTTTGATAAAGACCCTTTTCAGGTAAAATTACTTTATTTCCAGATAAATCGTTACCAACAACCAAATTAAGGTTAGATGAAGAATTAAAATTAACAGTATTTAAGGAATTTTTTATTTTTAACCTATTATTAGCAATTTTTAATTTTAAATTAGAAAAAGCATCATAAATTCTACAAAAAACTCTTATATAAATAAAATTTGAAATAACCAAAGAAGATATAAAAGATGTAATAATAAATAAAAGTTTAATTAAATTCCACAAGTCTGGATTTTCATTACATATATCAAATGGATGTATACCATATGTTATAATTATTTCATCAGCTACATATATGGGATAAAAAAGATTAAATTCAAACCATAAGAATAAAAAAACAAAAATTAGGCAAAATAAAAATCGAAGGATTAATTTAAAAATTACAAATCGCCCCCTTTATTATGGAAAGCCTTTTTCAGTTCTAATTTAGAGCCTTGCTGGTTATGAAAAACTTTTATATCAAATAGAGTATAAATAGAATACAAAGCAATAATAAATTGTATAAGAAAAAAAATAAAAAATAAATCAATTAAATTTTGAATAAATATCACCTCGAATTAAAATGTAAAAGATAAAACCAAAATTATAATATAACATTTTTTATGTTTTGTCTATAGTTTTTCAAAAAAAATGTATATTTTCCAAAAAGAATGTATACTTTTTCAAAAAAATATATATACTTTACAAAAAAATGTATACTTTTTACAAAAATCATGATAAAATATATATGTAAACAAAAAAGAAAACAAAATAATCAAAAATAAATGAAAGGAGAACATTATGGAATACAGTAAAGATACAACAATAGGTGAAATTTTAGAAAAAACACCAGAAAAAGCAGAAATACTTTTAGAAGTTGGAATGCACTGCATAGGTTGCCCAGCATCACAAATGGAAACACTAGAAGAAGCATGCGAAGTACACGGAATAGATGTAGAAGAAGTTATAGAAAAACTAAATGCATAAAAGCAAAATAAAAAACAATAAAAGTAAAATACAAAATTTCAAACTAAAAACTTAAAAAAGTAAAGAAGTAAAAAACTAAAAGCCAAAAAAAGAAAAAAAGAAAAACAAAAAACCAAAAACTAAAAAATAAGAGCCAAAAAGCTAAGAAAATGAAATGCAAAAACTAGAATGAGCAAAAAATTCACAATAAATTCATCAAAAAAACAAAAAAAGTTAAAAACTTTTAAAAAAAGTATTGACAGATTGAAAAAAATAGTGTAATATATAAAAGCGTTCTAGGAATGCATATGGGCTATTAGCTCAGGTGGTAGAGCACTTGACTTTTAATCAAGTTGTCCCGCGTTCGAGTCGCGGATA
>CALXCJ010000040.1 GCA_944386775.1 uncultured Clostridia bacterium | reverse complement strand
AATATAAAAAGGGCAAAAAAATAAAAGGCTGAAATTTTAATCAGCCTCAAGAGTGCGAGCTCTGCTCGCTTTGTTCAATTAACTCCTATACTTCCCCTTAATCTCCTCAATCTCCTCATAATGATTCTCCAAAATATCAATAAAAACATCATCAATCTCCGGATCAAACTGAGTCCCACGGCACCTCATAAACTCAGACAAAATCTTTTCTTTCGGCAAAGACTCACGGTAAGCCCTACGAGAAGACATAGCATCAAAACTATCTGCAACAGCAGCAATCCTAGCAAGGTATGGAATCTCCTCTCCAGCAAGACCACCCGGATAACCTTTCCCATCAAACCTTTCGTGGTGATGTTCAACAATAGGCAAAATATCCTTAAAAATAGTCGCATTAGACAAAATATGAACACCAATATTCGGATGTTGCTTAATCTGAGAATACTCATCATCTGTAAGTTTATCAGCCTTTTGCAAAATACTATCAGGAACACCAATCTTTCCAATATCGTGGAACAAACCACCAATCTTCAAATTATTCAAATCTGCATCAGAAAGCCCAAGCTTTTTCCCAATCAAAACAGAAAACTCAGAAACTCTATCTGAATGCCCCCTTGTATAAATATCCTTAGCCTCTATAGTATACCTTAAAGTCTCAATAGACTCAAGATATGCATGCTCCAATTTTTCATAAGTATCTGTAAGCTGGGTATTAATCTTTTTAATCTGATTCATCTGCTCAATAGACTTAATACCAGACTCAATTAAAAGTAACAACTGATCAAACTTATCACTCTTCTCACAATACCCCTGGATATCAAGCCTCTTAATAGTCTCAAGAGGAGGAGCTAAATCCTTATGACCAGTAAGTAACAAAATATATAAATCCTTATTAAATTTACGAATTTCCTCAACAACCTGATCCCCATGAAAAGGAGTCATAATAAAGTCCAAAATCATCAAATCAAAATGCTGAGTTTTTACAAGTTCAATTGCTTTAATAGGGTCAGTGACACCTGTAAAGTTATAACCAGAACGTTTTAAGAAAATTGATAAAGAATCAACAATTCCTTCTTCATCATCAACAGCTATAATACTATATTTAGCATTTTCAGAATTTTCCACATTTTGAATGCCCTTTCTCATAATCTGACCTCCATCTATTTAATTTAAAGGTATTATATAAATAACTATTACAAAAATCAAGAGTTTTCGACAATTTTATATTGAGAGTGGTACAAAAGTGTTACTAATTACAGCCGTAATTTTTTTATGTAGAGTAGCTCACTAAGGCTTTATTTATATAAAATTTATGTAATGACGAATGTGATTGGAGTGATTGTAGCCCTTCTTAATATAAAATAAATGAGGAAGCGCGCAAGTGTCGCGAGAGGCTCGTTTGTTTTATATTTAGAAGGGCTAAATCACGTATTGAGCCGAGGAATGGAATAAATTTTATATAAATAAAGCCTTAGTGAGCGGTCAGTTTTAAGTCTTAAATTTATCTATTTTTCAGGCAATATAATATTAAAAGTCGTCCCCAATCCATCTTCAGACTCAAAAGTAATATCACCACCAAAATTTGCCTTAATAGTAGAATAAGACATATACAAACCAAGTCCAGTCCCATTCTTACCCTTAGTCGTAATCATCTCAGAAAACAACTTCTCCTTAACCTTCTCAGGAAGCCCAGGTCCATAATCCTTAACAGAAATAACAATATTATTATTCTCCTTATGAATAATCAAATCAATATTCTGCTCAGGCTTTCCATCATAGGCTTGAATAGAATTCGAAACCATATTATTAATAACCTGAACCAAACTATTAATATCACCATGCAAGGTAGTCTTTTTATCAACCTCAAACTTAACATTTAAATAAACCAAAGCATTTTTAAGCTCATGCCTCATCAAAATATCAACTCTTTTAACCAATTCCTCCAAATCAAAAGAAACATTTTCCATCTCAGATAAGGTAACAGCCTGTCCCTTAACAGCAGTAATAATATCTGACATATACTCAGTATAATGTCTAATCTTATCAACCCAAGAAAACATATCTTTTGCAATATCATGGTGATCCTGAGAATTAACAGAAGGGTCATCAATAGAAGAATCATACTCTTTAACCAAATCAGACAAACCTTCCGCAGCACCAGAAATAGACATAATAGGAGTCTTCAAGTTATGAGCAATACCACCAATAAGCTGTCCTAAAGAAGCAAGACGCTCTCTTTCCATCAAAGTATTTTGGCTATCTTTAAGCTGTTTAACATCATTAACGTGTTCTGTAATATCTTTAAACAAAATCAAAACACCAATAAACATATTTTTATTAAACAAAGGACTAATCTCAATATGAAAATATTTATCTGTAGTAGTATCATGAAAATCAACAGAAGTAGCTACTTTTTTATTAATACATTTATAATATGCATCTTGAAACTTATTTGAACTTTTATTAATAGAAATAAAATCAAATAACCTAGATTTTATTATATTGGTATTTTTTATATTAAAAGTAGAAACAAAAGTAGTATTATAATCAACAATATTTTCCTGTGTATCAGTAACTAAATAACTATCAGACATAACATCAACAATCTTTCTCAAAGCAATAGGCGAAATATCCAAAAAGTCAAATCTAAATATTGCAAAATAATAAAATATCATAGTAAGAGAAAAAGATATAGGTGTTGCATAAACAGTCATATTAAAGATTTTTGCCGTTCCTAAAAGATTAATAACAATAGGTATAATAGAACCAATAATTATCAAAATAGACTGCATTGAAAAAACACCAGTATTTTTCAATGAATTCTGTATAAATATAAACATACTAACAAAAAGAAGCACATAAGTATAAATAGAATGAATATAAAAATAAAAACCATATGTAGCTTCATTCATATTTATAGAATAATGTTGATAAAATAAATGATGAAAATCATTAGTCCACAAAACAATTAAAGTAAGTATAGGAATAACAAATAAAAGTAAATATTTCTTCTCAAACTTAATCCTTGTATTTTTATAAGTCAAAGCCGTCAAGAAAAAAGCAACAGGTAAAAAACATGTGCCCACATAAATAAAATACTCAAAAAATATAGTCTCAATAGAAAATAACTGGTACACAATATTCTCAACTAAAACACCAATACTAATTATAAGAATACAAGTAAGTAAAAAAAGAAAAGTAGTTCTAATTTGTTTAGTAGACTTTTGTGTAGATTTTTTTCTTAAAATATAAAAAACTAAAAATAAGTCGAATAATGTCGAAAATGATAAAAGAATAAATGGCACAGTAAATAATTGCATAAAAATTCCTCCTTAGTTAATTAAAATTAGTTGTCAACCCCAAAACTTTGCCACAGCAACCCAAAAGCTCTGTTCCCTTTGGTAGCCTTGGAAAAACCAAAGCTTAGCCAAAAAGTTCCGACCTTTTTAACAATCCTTGTCAATCCACCATCAGAAAAAAAATTCAAAAAATTTTCAAAAAATTTTCAAAAAATTTCAAACGTCCGTCCCCAAAATCCCGGCTAGCCGGGATTTTAAGGACCGTCCCTAAATCCCGAAAAATTTAATCTTTTTAAAATAATTAATATATTTGAATATATACTCTTTGTCAATACTTTTCCATTCAAAACCTATTTTTTTCAAATAAGTTACTGTAAATGAAGCGTCTAGCTTAATATTTGAAGTATATATCAAGCGTTTTTCTTTGTCTAAGTCGTGAATTATTCCTGATAGTATGTCTTTGTTGTTGTCGTTGTTTAGTAGTTCATTTATTATTTGTGTCATGCTGTGTTCTGGTACTGGTACTAGGTTAAAGCCAAGTTCTGATAGGGTTTCTAGTAGTAGTTTTATTGGTAAAAGTTTTACATCAAATACGTGGAAAACGTTGCATTTGCTTTTGTATTGAGCAATTTTTATTATGGCGTCTGCACATAGGTCTACTGGTGTTAGTTCGATTTCGTGTTTTGTTGCGTAGTCTGGTACAGCTCCTATGTTTATGAATGATTTTAGCCTTTTTGCAAATGCGTTTTCTGATGCATTTCTTTGGAATAGTCCGTCAGAGTATCTATTTGTGATGTTTCCAATTCTTAGAACTTTTGCATCTAGTCCGTCTAGAATGCCTTCATATACAATGCGTTCTGCTTTAAATTTGGTTATTGTATATATTCCTTTTAAGTTTTGTTTAATGTATAGTGATTTTTCTGTGAATAGTTTTTTATTGTTAATATTTTCGGGTGTTTCTATTATTGCTTCTTCTTTTTCTCCATTTCCAGAGACACTAATGGTTGAGATATGTATAAGTCTTTTGTTTAAAGTTTTGCAAAGATTTACGACATTTTGAGTTCCATGCACATTAATTTCTTCAAAAAGTTCTTTTTGGCCATAGTGTTTTACAATAGCACCTGAGTTTATTACTGTTGTAACATTTTTTGAGACCATTTCATAATCACTAGAAGACATTCCTAAATCTTTTTTAGTTATATCTCCTTCTAAAACAGTTATTCTAGATTCATTTTCTTTATAAAAATCAGGTCCAAGGTAAAAGTTAAGTGTATTTTTTAATCTTTCTAAAGGTATAAAGTTATCTTTTCTTCTAATTAAACAATAAATATGACCACTTTCTTGTTTTAGCCAAGAATAAATTAAATGAGCACCAAGGAATCCAGTTGAACCAATTAGCAAGCAATCTCCAGCATCTTGTCTTACAATTGAGTCTAAGTTTTTAATATCATTTGCTTCTAATAATTTATTAATTTTAGTATAGTCATAGTTTTTCAATACATCTTCATAAGATATATCTGTTTTAGATGCCAAGGCTTTTATAGTTGGATAGTTAAAAATATCTGCATATTCAAATTTAAATCCATTTTTAAAGGCATCAATTTGCATATTTATTGCTAAAATAGAATCTCCACCAATATCAAAGAAATTATCATATATTGAAATATTATCAACATTTAAAATATTTTTCCATATATTTAGTAAAATCTTTTCTTGAGGTGTAAGTTTTTCATCTGTAATTAAGTCTGAATTAGAAGTAGATTTTTTAAATTTAGGCATTGGCAAAGCTTTTCTATCTATTTTTCTATTTATAGTATATGGCATTTCTTCTAAGTGAACTATATATGTAGGAACCATATAATATGGAAGTGATCTTCTTAAAGCTTCTTTTATTGTAGATTCCATAACAACTTCATTTTTTTCAGTAACATAATAACCACATAAAAATTCTCTACCTTCATAATCTACCTTATTTACAACTGCAGACTGAACTCCAGGAATCTCTTCCATTTTACCTTCTATTTCACCAAGTTCTATCCTCAAACCACGTAATTTTATTTGGTTATCAATTCTACCTAATATTTGAACCTTTCCATCAAAAGTCCATCTACCAAGGTCACCTGATTTATACATCTTACCAGGACCAAATAAATTATTTAAAAATTTTTCTTCTGTCATCTTAGGTTTACCAAGATATCCAAGCCCAACTTGAATACCTGAAATATATATTTCCCCAACAACACCTATTGGAACTCTCTTTAAGTTTTTATCTAAAATATGTATTTGAGTATTTAAAATAGGAGGGCCAACAGTTATTTTATTTTCTTTATCTAAGTTTTGTACATTAGACAAAATAGTAATTTCAGAAGGACCATATATATTATAAATAGAAACACCTTTAGAAAGTCTTCTTAAATCTTTAACAAATTTTTCAGGTAAAGGCTCTCCGCCAAATACCATATATTTAATTCTAGATAAAGCTGAATCTTCAAGCCTATTATCATAATTAATTTTCATAAGGCTTGGAGTAACTGTCATAACATCTCCACCATATTTTTTAATCAAAGCATCAAGTAATACAGGATTTCTATGTTCGGCATTATTAGCTAGCAAAATCTTAAGCCCATGTGTTAAAGATACTATTATTTCATAAACAAATATATCAAAAGGTGTAGATGTAACAGAAACTAAGCAATGGTTATTGCCTTCTTTTAAATAATCAAGCTTTGAAGTCATAGCTTTAGCCATATTAGCAAACCCAACTTGGTTTAAAAGCACTCCCTTTGGAAGCCCAGTAGAACCAGATGTATAAATAACATATGATAAATCTTGAGGGTCTACTTTCACATTTGGATTTTCAAAATTTCTGTTATAAAAATCATTATCCAAATCAATCTCAATACAATTTTTAATACTTGAAACCTTATCTTTTAAAGACTTCATAGTCAAAACATATTGTGCATTACAATCTTTTAAATAATACTCAGTACGCTCTATAGGGTATGTAGGGTCAACATTTAAAAATGCAGCACCAGCCTTTAAAATACCCATCATACACACAATAGTTTCTAAAGAACGGTTTGTCATAATACAAACAATATCATTTGGTTTTATACCTTTTTTAATTAATAAATGTGCTAAACTATTAGCCTTTTTATTAAGCTCACCATATGTTAAAGTCTTGCCATCACAAATTACAGCAGTATTATTTGCATTTTCTAAAACAACTCTTTCAAAAATTTTAGTTACAGTATCTGAATTAATTTCACCATCTGTATTATTAAAATCTTCAAGTTTTCTAGCCTCTTTTGGTGTTATAATATCAAAATCATTTAATGTCATATCTAAATCATCATTTAATTGGTTCAAAATATAAATATAATGTTCATAGAAGCTTACAATTGTATCACAAGCAAATAAATCTGTATTATACTCTATATTTATCTGTTTTTTACTTGGATCTATTTCAAAAGTCAAATTAAATTTTGAAGTGTTTGTATTTGCACCAATTATAGATAAATCTAAATTTTTATCATATATATCATTATTCTCATTTTGATAAGTAAACACAACCTCAAAAGGAGAATTATTAGAAACTATCCCCAAATCCTTAATAAGCATATCATAAGGATAAGGCTGATTATGCAAACTATCTAAAACCATTGTCTTTATATTAGCCAAAAAATCCTTAAAATTCATATTAGAGTCAAGTGTTTGGTTAAGCACAATATTATTTACAAACATACCAATAAGATTGTGTAGCTTTACAGAATTTCTTGCCTCAATTGGTGAAACTAAAGCAATATTTTCTTGAGCTGTATATTTATAAAGTAAACAATAAAAACACGCTAAAAATAACATATAATCAGAAACTTCAAATTTTTGAGCAATTTCTTTTATTTTATTAAATAAATCATCATCTATTTTAAAATTCAATTTATTACCATTATACTTAAGGGTATTTGTTTTAGCATAATCATAAGGAAGGTTAATAACTGGTATATCATAATCTTTAAACCTATCAATCCAATATTTCCTTATATTATCCAAAGCATTACTTTTAATTAATTTATTCTCCCAAACAGCATAATCTTTATATTCAATCTCATTTTCTAAAACTTCCTCCCCATCATAATAACTGCAAAATTCAGAAATTAGTAAATTCAAAGAAGTACCATCTAAAATTATATGATGTGAATCTATTAAAACTAAAGTCTTATCATTTATATAATGTACCTCAACCCTCAAAAGAGGAGCAAACTGCAAATCAAAAGCTTTAGGGAAATTATTAACTAACTTTTTAATTAATAAATCCTCAGTAACTTTACTGTTTAAATTATCAAATGATATTTGATATGAAGAAGCGGATTTTGCATCTTTTCCTATTAATAGTTCTTCATTTAAAGAATTATCTACATTGTTTTCTTCAAAATAAGGAATATCAATATGAAAACTATCTAAAATAAACTGTCTAGGCTTACCATTTTCAAGTTTAAAATAAGTTCTAAAAGAACTATTATGTTCAATAATTTTATTAAAAGCATCCTCTATTTTTTCAATATCTAAGCGTTTTTTAATTAAAAATCCACCACTAATATTATAAAGTAAGCTATCACTTCCAGCCATTTTCTGAGCATAATAAATTCTCTTTTGAGCAGAAGACAAAGGGTAACTTGAAGACTTAGGGGCAATCAAAATATCCTCAAAAGAAACATCTGCATCAAGATTATCCAAATGCTCAGCAAGTGACGCAATATTTGTATATTTAAATAAATCAGAAATAGGTAAGTTCTTATTAAACTCTTGGTAAATCTTCAAAGAAAACCTTATACCAAGTAAAGAATCTAAGCCTAAATTAAAGAAATTATCTAATATAGAAAAATTCTTTAAATTCAATAAATCACATAAAATATTATATAACTTAATCTGTGTCAAAGTCTTAGGCAAAACAATCTTTGTAGTCTCTATAACAATCTCAGGAAGACTAGCTTTATCAATCTTACCATTTTTAGTAATAGGCATACTATCTAAAATAACAATATGTGAAGGTATCATGTAATATGGCAAATAATCTGAAATAGAAGTCTTAATAAAATCAGCAGTCAAAGTTTTATCATAAACTGAAACATATGAACATAAACTCATTATGCCATTTACCTCTTTTAATAAAGTGATAGAATTTTGAATACCTTTAATATTTTTAATAGTATTATTAATCTCATTTAGCTCAATACGATGCCCTTTAAACTTAATTTGAGAATCCTTTCTTCCAACAAAAGACAAATACCCTTCTTCATTCCAATAAGCAATATCTCCAGTCTTATAAAAAACACTATTTCCAAACTTTTTAATATGAACAAAAGATTTCTTTGTCATCTCTTCATTATTTAAATACCCCAAAGAAACATTTAGGCCAGAAATATATAATTCACCAGGTTCTCCGCGCTCCTTGAAGATTATTAAATTCATTTAAAATATATATATTATTATTTTTAAGAGGATATCCGTATAGGAACAATTCCATTTAAATCATCATCATATGAATACCTAAAGAAAGTAGAACATATAGTATTTTCAGTAGGTCCATATCCATTTACAATCTCTATATCAGGGTTTAGTTCATAAAAATTATTTAAATCCTTTTTCTTAATTGCCTCAACCCCAACTAATAATTTATTAACAAAAAACTTATAATTATTCTCTTTTACAAAAGAATAAACATCTTGCAAAATATTAGGTGGCAAATATAAAAATGTTATTTTATTTTGTTCTAATATATCACACAAAAGCTTAATATTTGTCAAAGTATTTTTAGGGTACAAAACAAGTGTTGCACCAAAACATAAAGGAGCATAAATTTCACAAACACTAACATCAAAAGATATATTAGTAACAGACAAACACGTATCTAGCCCAGAAAATTTATTATAAAAACAATCATTAAAATTATATAAAAAGTTTATTAAATTATAATGTGTAAGCATAACACCCTTAGGCTTTCCAGTAGAGCCAGATGTATAAATAACATAACACAAATTATCAGGTAAAATTTTTATATTCAAATTAGAATCATCAAATTTATCCAAATTAACAGATGAAGGGTTTACAATTTTAGTTACAGCATTTGCAACAAACTGGTCAGTAATTAAAATCTTACAATTACTATCAGACAAAATGTAATTAACTCTATCCTCAGGGTAATCAGGATGCATAGGAAGGTATGCTGCCCCTAACTTTTGAATTGCCAAAATAGAAATTATAAACCAAGGTCTTTTAGACATATAAACCCCAACAATATCATTTTTAATAACACCATTTTGTTTTAAAAACCTTGCAAATTTATTAACAAACTTATTTAAATCAGAATAAGTAAAAGAAGTATCTTTATAAACAAGGCAAAAATTAGAAGGATTTTTCCTAACTTGCTCCTCAAATAAATCAATAATACTTTTATCTTTTGGATAATCTAAAACTCTATTATTAAAAACATTAATAATTGTATTTTTTTCATCTTGAGTTAAAACTTCAATATCCTCTAAAGTAATTTCAGGGTCTTTAACTATTTGCTCAATCATATGAAGGATGCGCAAATGAAGCTTATTAATATCACTTTCAGAATATAAATCTGTCAAATAATCATAATCAACCATTAATTTTCCGAGTATCATTCCAATCATATAAGTGAATAGAAAGATCATTAGAAGCATTATAATTAAAAGTCCAAGTTGTATCATAATCACCAATACTACTTTCCAAAGCCTTTGTAATTTGGTATGAAATCGCAACATTATATAAATTTGGAATATTATAACTATTTTCTCTTAAATCTTCCATCATATCACTATATGAATACTTCTGGTGCCTAAAAGTAGTAACCAAATTTATATTATTATTAACTGAAAAATCAGTAAACTTTTCAAGAATATCAAACTTAATTCTAAAAGGAATTGTAGTAACAAACATTCCAATAGTATGTTTTTCCCTAAAATTTGTCCTATTCAATATTGGTGTACCTAAAATTAAATCTGTAACATTAGATACATTTGCAATATATAAAGAATAAATAGACATAAAAAATGCAAAATTAGAAATAGAATTATCCTTGCAAAACTTATTAATTTTTTGCATTAAATCTTGGTCAATATTAAAAGCTATTCTATTTGCCTTTGTAGAAGGCGTAATAGTCTTATTTAAAGAATGAGTCTTACTATGAGAATAAGGAATAGTAACAGGTTCTGGAATATTACTTAAAGTATCACTCCAAAAAGCCTTATCCTTCTCATATCTTGCACTTTCTTCATATTTAATTTCATCATTAATAGAGTCAATATAAGAATATGTATCACAAACATATGGCTCATTATTTAAAAAAGAATGATAAATCTTTACAATTTCTTGAATAATTATAGCTGAAGACCAAGAATCACAAATTATGTGATGTGAGTTAAACATAACAGCAACATATCCATTTGGAAACCTTGCTAATTTGAACTTAAATAAACTTGAATTTAGAATCTCAAAAGTCTCTTGTGCAAGACTTTTTTTGGCATTTAAAAACTCTTCATCAGAAGAGACATCAATAACTTCAATGTCAAAAGGCTTGTAGTCTGTAAAAAATTGAACAGGGTTACCATCCACTACGCTTAAATGAATTCTAAAACTATCATTTAATTCAACAAGTTTGTTGATAGCTTTTTTTAGTAAATCGATATTAATATTTTCTTTAATAACTGAAGCACCTGAAACATTGTTAACATTTGTACTTTTAAAAAACATTTCAGTGTTCCAAATATTCTTTTGTGAGTTAGTTAATTCATAAAACTTCTTTTCCATAAAAAAACTCCCTATATAACTAAAATTAAGTTAATAGAATTATATAAAATAAATGTCGAAAATGCAAGAAAATTGAAGAAGTTTTTTAGGATATTAAAATATTTAAGAGAAATTATTCAAAAAAAAACTTAAAATTTATGAGAAATTAATAGTTGTATGAAACGAAGGAAAAATAGTTAAGATAAAGGGATATAAAGAAAAAAATAGTGTAATTAAGTATAAAAATTAATTAATTGGAAAAGTTAAAAGTAATATAGCATTATCAATGAAATAAGTCAATATATGATAAATGATTTTGAAATAAAAAAGAAAGAAAAAGTAAATACTGAAATCGTAAAAAACATACAAATATCAATGCTTTCAAAGAATACAAATTATTAATTAATTTTTATACTTAATTAGAAAAACAGTAAAAATAAAAAATAAAAAACATCTATGCAAAATGACAAAAACTAATAGACAAAAAGTAAAAGATATGATAATTTAATAAATAATATATTAAACTAAAATGAAAAAGTAAAAACTAAAAAGTAAAAACAAAAAAATAAAAATAAAAAAACAAAAACAAAAAATAAATAAAACCAAGAAAACAAAGTTTGGAGGTCAAAAATGAAAAAATAAAAAATCAAAAGAAAAACGCAAAAGGAATAACACTAATAGCACTAGCAATAACCAATAGCATGCTATTCAAAAGCAAATAATATAACAATACCAGAGGGAATCAAAGAATTAGCAGCATATTCATTTAAATCAGCGACAAATGCAAAGATAATAAACCTACCAGATTCTTTAACAACAATAGATATGGCAGTATTTAGTAATACGGACATAAATTTTCAAGAAATTAATATTGGCAAAAACGTTTCATATATTGACCCAAGATTTAAGAATACAAATTATAATGGAAATATAAATATAGACAGTGAAAATAAATATTATGAAGCAGAAAATAATATAATATACCAAAAAGACGAAAATGGAAACCCAACAACATTAGTAAGAGTACAATACGAAATTAATGGAACAATGCAAATAAAATCAAGTGTAAAAGAAATAGGAAACAGCGCATTTTATGGTCAAGGTCAAATTACAGAAATAACAATACCAGAAGGAGTAGAAACAATAAGAAGCGGTGCATTCCATTTTTGTTCAATCTTGCAAAAAGTAGAAATACCAAGCACAATCAAAACAATAGAAAGCTGTTTTGGAGATGCAACAAATAATCTAGAAGAAATAATAGTCCACAAAGCAGAAAATGAAATAACAGGAGCCCCATGGGGAGCAGTAAAAGGAATGAAAGTAGTAAAATGGGAGCCATAAAATATAAGATTAGATAATGTAAAATAAAGTAAATAAAAAGATTTACAAAAAATAATGAATAAAACCAATCTAACAATTAACCAATAAACAAACATCAATCAAAAACAGTGAGAGAAATCAATCAATAAAATGGCAAGAAAAAATCTTGCCATTTTACCTATTATATAGTAAAATGGAAGCAAATAAAGCCAAAAGAAAGAAGTGATAAAAATGAAAAAACTACCATATGGAATAAGTGATTATGAAAGATTAGTAGAAAATGATTATTATTATATAGACAAAACAATGTATATAGAAAAATTAGAAAACTTAGCCGAACCATATATAATGTTCCTAAGACCAAGAAAATTCGGAAAAACACTATTCACAAGCACACTAGAAAACTACTATGATATAAAAAAACAAGAACAATTCGAAAAGCTATTTAGCAATACATATATAGGAAAAAATCCTACAAAGCTTAAAAATAGTTATCACATACTAAAATTTAATTTTGCGGGTATAGATACAACAAATAATGAAACAACGCTAAAAGGATTCAAAGAGAAAATAACATTTTCAATAGATGAATTTGTAAAAAAATACAATATAGAGTTTTATATAAATCCAGAATTAACAGCAGAGGGATTATTAAATAATTTAATAGTAGCATTTAAAATACAAAAACCAAAAGAAAAAATATACGTTATCATAGACGAATATGACCATTTTGCAAATGAACTACTAGGATTTAACACAGATCAATTTAAAAACCTAGTATCAAAAAATGGAAAAGTAAGGAAATGGTATGAAATACTAAAAGAAGGAACAGAAAGTGTAATCGACAGAATCTTCATAACAGGAGTTGCCCAAATAACTCTAGACAGCCTAACATCAGGATTTAACATAGGGTCAGACAAAACACAAAATGCAAGGTTTAACGAAATGATAGGATTTACAGAAGAAGAATTAATAAAACTAATGGAAGAACAAAATATAACAAAAACAGAGCAAGAAACAATATTGCCAATAATGAAAGAAAATTATGATGGATACAAATTCTCAATAGATGGTAAAGAAAAAATATACAACTCAAATATGTGCCTATACTTTCTAAATGATTATCTAGAATCAGGAAAGATCCCTGTGCAATTAATAGATATGAACATAGCAAGCGACTACAGCAAACTAGGAAAAATGCTAAGTCTATGCAAAGGAGAAGAAAGAGAAAAAGTAATAGAAAAAACACTCTCAGGAGAAGGTATAATAAGCGAAATAACAGCAAAATTCAATCCAGCAATAGAATTCACAGAACAAGACTTAGTATCAATGCTATATTACTTAGGATATCTAACAATAACAGGAGAAAAATTCGAAAAACCTGAATTAAGAATTCCCAATAAAGTAATGAAAGAAATATACTCAGAATATTTTCTTGAAATACTAAAAAAAGAAACAGACTTGCAAGTAACAGAAAATGACTACAATGAAATGCTAGAAGAAATTGCCATAGAAGGAAAAATAGATAAAATAATAGAAATGCTAGAAAAATATCTACAAAACTTATCAAACAGAGATTACCAAAAGTTTGACGAAAAATACGTAAAACTAATATTCTACTGCATAGCAATGAACCTAAAAATATTTAGGTTAAAATCAGAAATGGAAGTACAAAGAAAATATCCAGACATCTTGCTTGTGCCAAAAGACCAAAGCAAAGGATATAAAGGAGTAATGATAGAATTTAAATACCTAAAAAAAGGAGAAGAAAAAAGGTTAAAAGAAAAACAAGAAGAAGCCAAAAAACAAATAGAAGAATATGGAGAATTTGAAGAAATAAAGGAACTAAAAAATATAAATAAATATACAGTAGTTGCAGTAAATGATAAAATATATGTAGAAAAAATAGGATAGTTGAAATAAAAAAGTAAAAATAGCATAATAAAAAATAATAGAAAATAAACTTCTGTTTTTCCATGTGGTTCATAAAAAAATGTAGTAATCTACATTTTTAGTTCCAATAAATGTATTATCAGTACATTTATTGGAACATAAAAATGCAAAAAAAGTTAATCAATAATATAAAAAACAAAAACTAATTACACATACATCTAAAATAATTCAACAAAATAAACACCCAAAAAAGTTTAAAAAAGAAAAAAATGGAAATAATAAACAAAAGAGGTGTTTATTTTGAAAAGAAGAAAATATCAGAAAAAAAACTACTTAAAAAGAACAATAATAGGCTTTATACTTGCATTAATCATATGGATACTAGGAATCTACCTATACATAACATACCAAAACATAGAAATAAGTGACGCAAATTACGAAACAGAAAAACTAAAATCCACAGAAAGCGTACAAACTGTGGAAAACGTAAAAGAAAACAGCACAAAAATTGCAGACATAATAGAACAAACAACAGAAAGTGTAGTCGGAATATCAAAACTAAAAAACGTAGGAGGATCAATATTCTCATCAAGCGATGAAGAAGAACTGGGTCTTGGAACAGGAATAATAGTAAGCAAAAATGGATATATATTAAGCAATGCACACGTAACAGGAGAAAAATACTCAAGATGCTATATAACACTAGAAAACGGAAAAAACTACAGCGGAACAGTAGTATGGAGTGACTCACAGCTAGACCTATCAATAACAAAAATAGAAGCAAACGACTTAAAAGAAATCCCCTTAGGAGACTCTGAAAAAATAAGAGTAGGAGAAACAGTATACGCAATAGGAAACCCAATAGGATTTGAATTCAGAAGAACAGTAACAAGTGGAATAATCAGTGCAAAAAACAGAAGCATAAAAATAGAAGAAAACGGAAAAGAAAGCTACATGTCAGACCTATTGCAAACAGACGCAACAATAAACCCAGGAAACAGCGGAGGCCCACTAATAAACCCAGATGGTGAAGTAATAGGAATAAACACAGTAAAAATATCCACAGCCGAAGGAATAGGATTTGCAATACCAATAAACGTAGTAAAAAACGTAATAGAAAGCTATAAACAAACAGGAAAATTCGAGCAAGCAACACTAGGAGTATTTGCATATGACAAAGAAGTACTAAAATACCTAGACTCTAGACTAAACTTCGAAGAAGGAATATACATTGCACAAATAAACAAAGAAAGCCCAGCAGAAAAAGCAGGCCTAAAAGTAGCAGACATAATATTAAGCATAGACGGAAAAACTCTAAACACAATGAATGACCTAAGAGAATATATATACAGCAAAAAACCAGAAGATACCGTAACACTAAAAATCCAAAGAGGGAAAATAGAAAAAGAAATAAAAGTAACACTGGGAAAGAGGGACTAGCGTTAAAATCCCGGCTAGCCG
>CALXCJ010000039.1 GCA_944386775.1 uncultured Clostridia bacterium | reverse complement strand
CTTTTTAACCATTTTATGCTTTTCCAATTTCCCTCACAAAATAGCCTACTTATTATATATTTCATATTCTTTTTTATGTCTAATTTTTCATATTCTGTGTCCCAAAAATATTTTTTAAATTCAATTGGCATTTTTGTACCTCCTTATACATTATACCATATTTTAAATTAAAATCTACACTTCATATAAATATTATTTCTTTTATTAGTGCAAGCCTTTTAAAACACTTTAAAATCAGTTTTAAGCCTCTTTTATATTCTGTTCAATTAATTTCATTACTAAATTTATTTTGTATTTGTTTCTTTAATCAGCTAGACTATTATTTTACTTTTCACTTTTATTTTTCAAATGCACATAATATATTTTTTATATTTTATTAGTTTAAAATCCATTAATATTCTTTTATCTTTTATATTAATAAACTTTAAACTATGTAATATATCTATTTTATATCATTTTTGTTTTATAATTTTTCATCCACAATTTATCCATTTTTTTAAATTAATTTATTTGTTCTTAAATGTGTTTATTTGTGTTTTTAAATTTTTTATAAAAACTGTTTCTTAAACAAAAAAATAGTATAAAATTATAAAACCTTATACTATTTTATGGCGTAGGTGAGAGGGTTCGAACCTCCGCGCCGATTGCTCGACCTAGCAGTTTAGCAAACTGCCCCCTTCACCACTTGGGTACACCTACATTTATATAAAAATAAGATATAAAAAACTTTTAAACAGTCATATTTATAAACTTTTTAACAGTCTATTTATATCTTTAAGTATTAAAATGAAATTGGCGGAGAGGGTGGGATTCGAACCCACGGTACGCTATAAACGCACGCCAATTTTCAAGACTGGTGCCATAAACCAACTCGACCACCTCTCCATGCTTTTGGCAAATGCCTAAGACAATATTCATATTAACATTTTTATTAGCATTTGTCAATAGTATTTTAAATTTTTTTAATTTCCATTTTTTTACATTTTACTTATTTAGATGTGAATTATAACTTTACATTATTTCAATCTACAATTTTCTTTTTATGCAATTGCCATAACTTTTGTAACTATTTTACTTTATAAATATTCTTACTATTTACAGCCTTTTCTATTGCCATTTTTTCTTCTTCTGACACTGTATAACTAGACTTACCATTTTCAACAGGTTTTGCATATATATTAGACATTTCTCTTGAATAAATTCCATTTAGCACTACTCCATTATTATTTTCATCAAGCAATGCCAATGCAAAACTTAAATCACTTCCTGTATCTTTAAAAGCATTATATCTTACAATTCCAATTTTTTGGATACATCCTTCTAAATCTTTATCTAGATTTTTACAGTATTCTACAATTTCTAGATTCTGTTTTTCTACTCTATCTACTTTATGCATAAATGTTTCTAAGTCTTCTTGTATATTTTCACCATTTCCTAATTTTTTCATGAAATTATTATAATTTTTCTTTGTCTTACTTAATTTTGCCATAAGAATAAATGTAATTATTATAAATATAATAACCAAAGCAAACATAACTAATAAAAACATATCAGTATTTACTAATTCTAAAATAGCATCCATAATTAACCATCCTTTCCTAAGTACACGTTTTAAACATTAATTTTTTTCTGAATTATTATTTTTATTGCATTAACCCCAAAATTCTCTCCAAATCATCATTATTTGCATATTCTATAATTATTTTTCCTCTTCTTTTTCCTACATCTAGCCTTACTTTAGTACCAAAAAAGTTTTGGAATCTATTTTCTATATCTCTATACAAAATCTCATTTCTTTCGCTTTCTTCTCTAGAAATTTTTTTCTTGCTTGCTACATTTTCTACTTGCCTTACTGTTGCGCCTCTTTCAATCATACTAAGTGCAGTTTTATATTGTCTTTCTGGGTCTTCTATTCCTAAAAGTGCTCTACAATGTCCTTCTGTTAGTTTACCCTCTTTTGCAAGTTCTAATACCCTTGGTTCCAAATTTAAAAGCCTTAATATATTTGTTATAGTACTCCTACTTTTTCCAAGCCTTTTTGCAATATCTTCTTGCCTTATACCGAATCTATCTATTAAATTTTTTATACCATATGCTTTTTCTATAGGGTTTAAGTCTTCTCTTTGGATATTTTCAATTAATGATATTTCTTGGTTTCTCTTTTCGTCATTATCTCTAACAATTACTGGTATTGTTTCTAAGCCTGCAATTTTTGATGCTCTCCATCTTCTTTCTCCTGCAACGATTGCATAATATCCATCTTTTTTTGTTACTACTATTGGTTGAATTAGTCCAAATTCTTTTATTGATTCTGCTAGTTCTTCTAATGATTCTTGGTTAAATGTTTTTCTAGGTTGATCTCTGTTTGGTTCTATTTCTGTTAAACTCAAATTTCTTATTACATCATCATTTTGCGCCTGTTCTTCTTCAGGTACAGGTCCAAATAATGCATCAAGTCCTCTTCCTAATCCTGTTTTTTTTGGCATAGCTATCACATTCCTTTTCTAATATTTAGGTTTATTTGGATTACCTATAACCAATATTTATCTATAATTTTTTTTTTAATATTTATCAACAATTTTCGCTTACTCTTGATTTTTTAAAAATTCTTTTGCTAACTTCTCATAGCTTTTTGCACCTTTAGACCTTGGGTCATACTCTGTAATTGGCATACCATAACTTGGTGCTTCACTTAGCCTTACATTCCTTGGAATTACTGTTTTATAAACTTTATCTTCAAAATATTTTTTTACTTCCTTTACTACTTGGTTTGATAAGTTTGTCCTGATATCATACATTGTAAGTAAAGCTCCTTCAATTTGAATATTTTTATTTAAGTGTTTTTTAACCAAGTTTATTGTATTTAATAATTGACCCAAACCTTCAAGTGCAAAATATTCGCACTGTACAGGTATTAATACACTGTCAGATGCAGTAAATGCATTAAGTGTAATTAACCCAAGTGATGGTGGACAATCTATAAGAACATAATCAAACCTCTCTTTTAAAATATCAAGCTTTTCTTTTAACCTTTGCTCTCTTGACATCATAGAAACAAGCTCAACTTCTGCTCCTGCTAAATTCATATTTGATGGACAAACAAGCAAATTGCGTACAGATGTTTTTTCTAAAGTATCTATTATTTGTGTATCATTTACAAGTACATCATAAAAAGATAACTCAACATCTTTTTCTGCTCCAAGACCACTAGTTGCATTCCCTTGTGGATCTGCATCTATTAACATTACTTTTTTACCCTTCTTTGCTAAAATTGTGCTTAAATTTACAGTTGTTGTAGTCTTTCCAACTCCACCTTTTTGATTAGCTACTGATATAACTTTTCCCACAAAAATGCCCCCATTTCTTTTAGTAAATATTAACTTATAAGTTTTACATCGTTATCTATTATTATAATATATAATTATATAATAAAAGTCAATGTATTTTTTCAAAATTTATTTATTTTTTTTACCAAAAAGTTGCAAAAATGGACAGAGATTTTTAGCAACTTTTTCTTTTCTTAAGCCAAAAAAGATAGAGCTTTTTTAAGCCCCATTCCCTTTTATCTACCTAAAAACTCGCTCTAAACTTTTCTTTTATAGCTATACATATTTTCCTGACAAAAAAAGAAATATATTTCTAGAATTTCACTAGAAACATATTTCTAAAAAATCATCTAATTGGATCCTTTGCAGGTGTCCCTGCTTTTCGAGGATATTTGTTAGGAGTTATCTTTCCCTTTTTTAATATGACAAGATTTCTTTTCATATCTGTTTTAGGCAATACAAAACTATCTATCTTTTCCACACTAACTCCCAAAACATCCATTGCTTTTTTTGCATTATCTACTTCTTCTTCAATTTCAGACCCTTTCATACAAATGCAAGCTTTACTTAGTTTAACAAATGGCACTAAATATTCTAATAATACAGATAAATTAGCAACTGCTCTTGAGGTAGCTACATCAAATTTTTCTCTATACTTAGGATTTCTTCCTACTTCTTCTGCTCTTCCATGAAGTGCGGTTATATTTTTTAATTTTAACTTTTGAATAACTTCTTCTAAAAACTTAACTCTTTTATTTAAAGAATCAAGTAAAACTATTTCCATATCTGGTCTTACAATTTTAATTGGAATTCCCGGAAACCCTGCACCTGTTCCTACATCTATTAATGATTCTTCGTCTTTTAAATATTTACAAATTGTAAGAGAGTCCACAAAATGTTTTATTATTATTTCATTTTCATCAGTAATTGCTGTTAGGTTAATTTTTTCATTCCACTCTAATAGTAATTTCATATAATTAAAAAATTGCTCAACTTGGACTTTATTTATAGTAATATCTATTTCTTTTAATTTATCACATAATATTTTTTCAAATTCTTTATATTCCATACATTCCTCCATTAACATATTTGCTTAATTAAATTTATAGTTATTTAAAATATTTTTCAAGTAATTTATATTATTGATTATAATTATCCACTTTTTTAGTAAATTCAATTAAAATTCTAATGATTATACAATTTTTTTTAATATATTTAACTAAATTTCTAATAATTATCAACTTTTTTAATAAATTTAACTAAATTCTAATAATTATCAACTTTTTTAATAAATTTAACTAAATTTCTAATAATTATCCACTCTTTTTAATAAATTTAATTATTTTTCTAATTATTATTCACTTTTCTTAGCAAATTTAATTAAATTCTTAATACTTATCCACATAATAACACATTTTAGTATAAGTATTCCACTTTTTATCCATAAATGTTTCACAAGAATGTTTCACAAAAAAACTTTTTATTAATTCTGATTTCCTACTTTTTATTATAACTTTGCATAAATATAAGTAATACTGAAATATCTGCTGGTGATACTCCTGAAATTCTTGAGGCTTGGCCTATAGAGTGTGGCTTATACTTGTTTAATTTTTGCCTTGCTTCTAAACTTATTCCTTTAACTTCATTATAATCAACATCTTCTGGCAATAACTTTTCTTCTAGTTTTTTAAACTTTTCTACTTGTGCTTCTTGCATTTTTATATATCCTTCATATTTTATTTGAATTTCAACTTCTTCTTTTTCTTGAGCTGAAAGATTTGGTCTATCTTCATCAATTTCTTTTAAACTTTCATAAGTAAGTTCTGTTCTTTTTAGTAATTCAGCCATTTTTGTGCCTGTTGTAAGAGGTGTTGTATTATTATTTTTTAAAAATTCGTTAACTTCATTTGTTGGTTTTACTGTTTTTTCTTTTAATCTTTTTATTTCTTTTTCAATATTTGCTTTTTTTGCTAGGAATTTTTTATATCTTTCTTCAGAAATAAGTCCTATATTATGCCCCATTTCTGTTAGTCTTAAGTCTGCATTGTCTTGCCTTAAAAGAAGCCTGTATTCTGCTCTTGATGTCATCATTCTGTATGGTTCATTTGTTCCTTTTGTTACAATATCATCAATTAAAACTCCTATGTATCCTTGAGATCTATCTAGTATTAGAGGCTCTTTTCCTTTTATTTTTAAACTTGCATTTATTCCAGCAATTAAGCCTTGTGCTGCAGCTTCTTCATAGCCTGATGTTCCATTTATTTGACCTGCTAAGAATAAACCTTCTATTCCTCTATACTCTAAAGATAGTTTTAAGTTTAATGGATCTATACAATCATATTCTATTGCATATGCAGGTCTTGTAAATTCTGCTTTTTCTAGACCTGGTATTGTGTGATATAAGGCAATTTGCACATCTTCTGGAAGTGATGAACTCATTCCTTGTATGTACATTTCGTCTGTATCTAGACCAACAGGCTCTACAAATGCTTGGTGTCTTGGCTTGTCTGCAAATCTTACAACTTTATCTTCTATTGATGGACAATATCTAGGTCCTGTTCCTTCTATCATTCCAGAATATAGTGGTGAACGATGTAGATTTTGCCTTATTATTTCGTGTGTTTTTTCATTTGTATATGTTAAATAACAGTCAACTTGCTCAAAGTCTTTTACTTCATCTTCGAATGAAAATGGAACTATTTTGCTATCACCTTTTTGGACTTCCATTTTACTAAAGTCAATACTTCTTTTATTTATTCTTGCTGGTGTTCCGGTTTTGAATCTTATTAAATTAATTCCTAATCTTTTTAAGCAATCTGAAAGTTTATTTGCAGCAGCTACTCCATCTGGCCCACTTTCTTGTGAGAAATCTCCTATAAAGATTTTTCCTTTTAAATATGTTCCAGTAGCTAAAATAAGTGCTTTTACATTATATATCGCTCCTACATTTGTTTCTATTGATTTTACTTTTCCATCTTCTAATTTAATATCCACTATTTCTGCTTGCTTTAGCTCTAAGTTAGGCTGCCTTTCCAAAGTATGTTTCATTTCTGCTTGATATTTTTTTCTATCTGCTTGTGCTCTTAAAGAATGCACTGCTGGACCTTTTGAAGTATTTAACATTTTAATTTGAATCATTGTTTTGTCAATGTTTTTCCCCATTTCACCCCCAAGTGCATCTATTTCTCTTACTAAATGACCTTTTGAACTTCCACCTATGTGTGGGTTACAAGGCATATTTGCCACATTTTCCAAACTAATTGAAAATATTAGTGTCTTCATTCCTAGTCTTGCTGCTGCAAGTCCAGCCTCACAACCTGCATGTCCTGCACCAACAACTGCTATATCATAATCTCCTGCAAAATAACTCATTTTCTACTACCTCCATTTTTTCATTTTTTATTAAAACTACTTATTAAGCAAATCCTTCTTTCCTAGATGTCCCAAGTGTTTCCAAATTTTAAACTTGCACATTAATTTGAAATATTTTCCTTTTTTTGTATTTTTTCACATTCATATGAAACAGAAAATAGTGTTTTTAAATATATATTTTTAAATAATTAACTACTATGTATATTTTTTATTTATTTTCTTGTAGTCCTTGCTATTCTAAGGGTTTAGCCGATTTTTTGTAAAAGTTTATCAATAAATAAACCGGTTTGCATAACCGTCTTACGTTATGTTGATTTGCTGTATTTTTTATTAACTTTTACCCTTAAAATCCGCATAGTTATCCACAATTCTTAAACAATCCACCGAACAAATGATATTTCATTTTTGGTTTATTTTTAAAAGTTTATAAATTGTTGATAACTTTTTCTAAAATTATATTTTTTTCTAATAGCCTTTGAAAATATATTTTTAAATACTTAAATTTGCTTTTAAAATCGTCATATTTCGTTTTTTTATATTTTTATATGTAATTTTTATGCCAATAATATTAAAATCCTTAATTCTTGATTTTAAAAGTTTTTAATTTTAAATTATTTTCCTAAACAAAATTTAGAAAAAATTTCATTTATAATATCTTCTGTTACAACATCTCCTGTTATATTTCCTAAATCTTCTAAAATATCTTTAATAAATATAGCAACAATGTCTAATGGTTGATGATTATTTATTGTATCTTCTGTTTTTTGAACATTTTCTAAAGCTTTTGTTATTAAATTTTTTTGTCTTAAATTAGTTATTAATACTTCATTGTCAACATTAATTTCATTAAAGTTAAACATATTTTCAATTTTTTCGTATAATTTATCAAGTCCTTGCTTTGTTAGTAATGACATTTTTATAATATTTTCTTTAAAGTCTACTAATTCTTTATTATTTTCATCGATT
The DNA here is from genome assembly GCA_944386775.1 of uncultured Clostridia bacterium. Classification (GTDB taxonomy): domain Bacteria; phylum Bacillota; class Clostridia; order TANB77; family CAG-508; genus CAG-269. Next base: position 8,434 of record CALXCJ010000039.1, on the reverse strand, counting down.
TTAGTATCTAAATCCATTTTATTTAATATAATTATTGATTTTTTAGTCTTTGCAATCTCTAATATTTCTTTATCTTCACTAGAAAATTCTCTTGTACTATCAAAAATTGCAATTACAAGATCAGCTTCTTTTGCAATTTCTCTTGATTTTGCAATTCCTAGCCTTTCTACTTCATCTTTTGCCTCTCTTATTCCTGCTGTATCAATTAATTTTAATGGTATTCCAGAAATGTTTACAAATTCTTCAATTGTATCTCTTGTTGTACCTTCAATCTCTGTAACAATTGCTCTTTCTTCGTTTAAAATGCTATTAAGTAATGATGATTTTCCAGCATTTGGTCTTCCTATAATTGCTGTCTTTATTCCATCTTTTAATAATTTACCATTATCAAAGCTTTTTTCAAGCTTTTGTAATTTCCCCCTTACACTATTTAGCATATTTAAAATTTGATTATTTGTTACATCATCTACATCATACTCTGGATAATCAATTGCAACTTCTATATTAACCATTACATCTAAAATTTCTTGTTTTATTTCTGCAATTCTTTTTGAAAGAACTCCTTCTAACTGTTTAATTCCTGTTTTTACTTCTTTTTCTGATTTACTATTTATAATATCAATAACTGATTCTGCTTGAACTAAGTCAATTCTACCATTTAAAAAAGCTTTTTTAGTAAATTCTCCCGGTTCTGCAAGTTCTGCTCCATTTTTTAGGCATAACTCCAAAATCTTACGCATAACTATATTTCCACCATGTGAATTAATCTCACACATATTTTCTGTGGTATAACTTTTTGGTTCTTTAAAGTATGATACTAAAACTTCATCAATAATCTCACCTTTTTCCATAATATGGCCATATTTCATAGTATATCCTTTTATTTCTTCTATTGGTTGTTTTTTTATTGGAAAAAATATTTTATCTAAAACATTAAAACATTCTTTTCCACTCATACGTATAATTCCTATTCCTCCTATTCCGTGGTGCCGTAGATATTGATGCTATAACACTCATTTTTAACCTCCTAAATTTTTACATAATTTTATTTTAATAAATTTTAAAAAGAGTCAAAAGTAGAAATTACAGTTTTTTGTAAAATCTTTCCTTTGACCTCCGATTTTTTACCTTTATTTATTTAGTTTTTAAGGAAATAACTAACCTTCTATATGGTTCTTCCCCTATACTTTTTGTTTCTACTTTTTTATTATCTTGCAATCTCGAATGAATTATTTTTCTTTCATAGGCTTGCATTGGCTCTAAAGTAACTGATTTTCTAGTTTTTATTACGGTTCTTGCCATTTTGTCTGCTAATTCTTCTAAAGTTTTTTCTCTTTTTTGTTTATATCCTTCTATGTCTAAAATTACTCTAACCTTATTATTTATACCCTTTCCAGCAATACTTGATAAAATATTTTGGAATGCATATAATGTTTCTCCTCTATAACCTATTAAAAAACCTAGATTTTCATTATCAATTGAAACATTAATTAAATCTTCTGATGATTTTATATTGTATTTTGTACCTTCTGGTAGTTTTTTTACAAATTGTGACATAAATTCTTCAAGATTTTGCACAGCTTTTTCTTGTTCTTCTTTAGATAAATGTATTTCTCTTTTTTGTTTAACACCTGTTTGTTCTGGCTTTTTTTCTTCTTTTAATGTTAATTCTACCTTTACAACTCTTGGAGCTAAAATACTAAAAAAACTTCTTTTTTCTTCTTCTAGTATTTTTACATCTACCATATTTCTTGTGGCATTCAATTCTTTTAAACCTTTTTCTATAGCCTCATTTGTTGTATTTCCTTGTGAAATTATAGACTTAGACATAATTACTCATCCTTTCTTGCAATTACTAATCTTCATCTTTTATTAATTTATTTAATACTAATCTTTCAAGTATCATTAAAATATTATTCACTAACCAATATAAAGCAAGTCCTAGTGGAGCTATTATTGAAATTGAAACTGACATAATTGGCATCATCCAAGACATCATCTTATTTGTTTGTGCCATTGCATCATATTCTTCTTCTTGTTTTTTCTCTTCTAAGCTTATTAGTTGATTTTCTTTAGAATTATCTTTATTTTCTTTTTCATTTTTTGTTTCTGTAATGTCAATTACTTCTTCTTTCTTGTTAGCTTTGTTTGCTTTTGATTGCATTCTTGTTGTCATCTGAATTGAAATAAAGCTTGAAATTATATATAAAACAGGTATTATATACACTGTCCAGTCCCCTAGGTTTTGTTGTGGTATTTTACTTAAGTCTAAGCCTAGAAAATTCATATTAAATGATAAATTATTTATTACTTGATCATCTGGGTTTTTCTCTTTTAGGAAATTGGCTTCTCTTATAATGTCTATTTCTGGATATGCTGCACTTACAGTTTTTCCTTCATCTTTCATTTGTTGTACATAAGAATTTATTGTATCTGTATCAATTTTTTTCATGTATGTTAAAGGACATCTTACCATATAAAAAATTGATATTAATAAAATAAATTGAATAATTGTACTAAGACAGCCACTAAATGGATTCATCTTTTCTTCTTTGTATAAATTCATCATTTCTTGATTTAATTTTTCTGGATTATTTTTATACTTAAATTGCAATACTTTCATTTTTTCTTGCAATTTTGCACTTTTTTTAAGCATTTTTTGTTGCTTTATTGAAAGTGGCAACATTACTATTTTTATTAAAAGAGTAAATAATATTATTGCAATTCCATAGTTATTCACTAATTCATAAATTAAATTTAATAAATAACCAAAAATATTAGCAAAAAAGTTAAACATTAATATTCCTCCTAAGATTATTTTAGAGGATCATAGCCTCCTTTTGAAAAAGGATTGCATCTAATTATTCTCCAAATGCCTTTAATACATCCCTTCACTGCCCCATATTTTTCAATTGCTTGCTTTGTGTATTCAGAACAAGTTGGATAATATTTACAATTTATATTTTTACTTGTTAGCCATACTGATATATGTTTTTGATACCAATTAATTAGGCCAATTAGTATTTTTTTCATTACACTCCTTATTTTCATATATTTTTGCTTTATTAAATATTTCTTCCATATCATCTTTTATATTTTTATAATTAGCTTTTTTAATATCTGCTTTTTTGTTATACACAAAAACTATACTTTTTCCAGATAAAATTTTTTCTTCTTGCTTATAATAATTTTCTCTTATAAGTCTTTTTATTTGATTTCTTCTTACGGCTTTGGCTGTTTTCACACTTATAGCAAGTCCTAATAAATTGTATTTTTTACCATTGTCTAAAATAAAAGCTGATATATTTTTACCAAAATATCCTCTACCTTTTGATAAAACATGTTTAAATTCATAATTTTTTTTTAACATTTTTGTTTTTTTCATTTTTTCTTTCTCCTTCATATGGTAGAAATGAATGAAAAAAATCATAGAGAGATAAATTTAATAATCCACAAACTCTACACTATTTTGCATTTTGTATATAAATTATTATTGTATCTCTCTTTTAAAAGTTTTCTTAAGCAGTTAATTTTTTTCTTCCTTTTGCTCTTCTTGCTTTTAATACGTTTCTTCCAGATCTAGTTTTCATTCTTTTCATAAAACCATGTTCTTTTTTTTCTTGTCTTGTTTTTGGTTGAAATGTTCTTTTCATACTAGCACCTCCTACTGTTTTTTTTATATTTTTAAAATTTCTTTCGAAATTTGTTTTCACAATATTACGAATATATCGATTATACAGTACAAGTTTACAAATTGTCAAGTATTTTTTTTAAATTCATTTTTTCATTATTAGAATTTTATCACACATTTATGTTTAATTTTTGTAATATTTTTGTAAAAATAACAAAGTTATCCACAGGTTTTTTTATAATTATCCACAATTTAAAAAAATTTTCCACAGATGACTTGACTAACCATATTAATATTTGTTATTATATGGGCATACTTAAAAAACAGGGTTTTTTATTGGAAAAACTAATAAATTTCTGTTCGTAAAAAAACACTATTTTTTACAAGTATATTACAAACTTATCAACACTTGTGGATAACTTTGTGGATAATTTTTAAAGAAAGGATAATGATGAAAAAGATGGGGATTGACAAAGACGAACTTTTAGCTAGAGTAAAAGAAGAACTAAAAAAAGAAGTATCAACCATTTCTTATGACACTTGGATAAGCACTCTAGGAATTCAAAGTGTTGAAAATGATACCGTTGTATTTACAGTAGTTTCTGAATATCAACAAGACTTTATTGAAAACAAATTTAGAAGTTTAGTTTTTAATACTCTAAAATACGTGACAAATAAAGAGCTAAACTTTTCAGTTGTAGATCTTTCAAAAGAAAATTCACCTGGAAACATCATAAAAAACGAGGAATCACAAATTCCTGATTCAGAAATTGAAACAAACCAAGCAACGCTAAATCCAAAATACACTTTTGAAACATTTGTCGTAGGAAATAACAACAGATTTGCACATGCAGCAGCATTAGCAGTAGGTAACGAACCTGGAAAATCTTATAATCCACTTTTTCTATATGGAGGCGTAGGACTTGGAAAAACTCACTTAATGCATGCCATAGGAAACAGAATTATTGAAGAAAACAAAAAATCTAATGTTTTGTATGTAACATCTGAAAAATTCACAAATCAATTAATAAACTCTATAAAAGACAACAAAACAGAAGTATTTCGAAATATTTATAGAAAAATTGATGTTTTATTAATTGATGATATTCAATTCATAGCAGGAAAAGAAAGAGTACAAGAAGAATTTTTCCACACTTTTAATACATTAAGAGAAAATGGAAAACAAATTATAATATCTAGTGATAAACCACCACGAGATATTCAATTTTTAGAAGACAGGTTAAAATCAAGATTTGAATGGGGATTACTTGCAGATATATCTTGCCCTGACTATGAAACACGTTTAGCAATTTTAAGAAGAAAATCACAAGACGAAAATATAGTTATAGAAGACTCAATATTAGCAGATATAGCAAACAAAATAGACTCAAACATTAGGGAATTAGAAGGAGTTCTAAATAAAATTGTGGCAAGAGCTTCTCTTACACACAGTCCAATTACAATAGAACTTGCTGAAAATATCATAAATGAATTCAAATACGAAAATGAAAAAGTAATTTCATGTGACTTTATAAAAGAAACTGTTGCAAAATACTTTAGTATAAACAAAGATGAATTATCTGGAGAAAAAAGATCAAATGATATTGCATTCCCAAGGCAAATAGCCATGTACCTTTGCCGAGAAATAGCAAATATGTCATTCCCACAAATAGGAATAGATTTTGGAGGAAGAGATCACTCAACAGTTATGCATGCATATAACAAGATAAAAAAAGAAGTTAAAGAAAAAAGTAATACAAAGCTAATTGTGGAAAGTGTGAAAAACATAATCATCGAAGGTAAAACTTAAGAAGCCAAAAGGTTATAGAGCAAAAAATAAATTTATGTTTGGAAAAATTTATGTTTGATAAAAAATAATCTCTAGTTACTTACGGAAGCAATAGATAAGATATCCACAGGCCACTGTGGAAACAGTGTTAATAAACTGTTGATAACTAAGATTTCCACATTTTCAATTTTTCCATGTGGAAAGTTTAACAAGTTATCCACTGAGTTATACACACCATTTTTGCTAGGGATATAAACTTTCAACATAGTTTTCCACAGTTTCCACAGCACCTAATACTACTACTACTAAAAATATTATATATATAATAATAAAAATATAAGGAGGAACGAAAATGAAATTTACTTGTTACAAAGACAAAATCATTAAAGCTATTAATTCCGTAGTAAAAGGAGTAGCTTCTAAAACAACAATGCCAATACTAGAAGGAATTTTAATACAAACAAATGAAAATGAAATAAAATTAACAACATATGATTTAGAAATTGGAATAGAATATGTAATGGAATGTGATGTAAAAGAACAAGGAAGTACAGTAGTAAATGCAATAATGTTTAGCGAAATTATTAGAAAATTACCAGATACAGAAATTAAAATTACACTAAATGAAAAAAATCTACTAGAAATAGAATGTGAAGGATCTCATTATAAACTAGCTACTATGAATCCAGACGAATTCCCAGAACTTCCAAAAATTGAAGTAGAAAACTCTATTGAACTTGAACAAAATATTTTAAAAAATATGATTAGAAAAACAATTTTTGCAGTAAGTACAGAAGAAAGCAGACCAATTTTTACAGGATGTTTGCTAGAAGCTGAAAATAATAAATTAAATATAGTTGCAGTAGACGGATTCAGACTTGCTTTAAGAAGTATTTATTTAAACAAAAAAACAAATAATTTTAATGCAGTTATTCCAGGAAAAACCTTAAACGAAGTAAATAAAATATTATCAGATTCATTTGACACAGTTACAATAGGAATTTCTAAAAATCAAGCCTTATTTGAATTAGATAATTGTAAAATAGTTACAAGAATTTTAGATGGTGAATTTTTAAATTATAAAAATGTTATTCCAACAAGCTATGAAACAAAAATTATAGTAAATAAAAATAATATACAAGATTGTTTTGAAAGAATTAGCCTAATTTCTTCTTCAGCAATTGAAAAAGAAAAAAAATATCCAGTAAAAGTAAATGTTGATATAGGAAAAGTAACAATTTCTTGTACAAACCAAACAGGAGATGCAAAAGAAGAATTATTTGTATCAACAGAAGGAAAAAATTTAGAAGCAGGTTTTAATCCAAAATATTTCTTAGATAGCTTAAAATCAATAGATGATGAAGAAGTTGCAATCGAATTTAGTACAAGCATTTCACCTTGTTTAATAAAACCAGTTGAAAATAATGATTATGTTTATATGATTTTACCAATTAGATTAAGAGAAGAATAAAATAAAAAAAGTTGTCCACAATCAATTAATACATTGTGGACAACTTTTTTTATTTTATTCTTTTTAATAATTTCTAATAAATTTTATGAATTTTCAAAATGAAAAAATTAGAATAAATTAGAAAAAAATTCTAAAAAATAGAAAACGTGAGAAAATAAAGATTTTTATTTTTAAAAAATTATGAACATTTAAAAAAAATGAAAAAAATCGAAAAAAAAAGAATAAATTAGGAAAAAATTGAAAAAAATAGATTTTGAATATTTTACTTTTAAAAAAAAAGCTAAAAAGCTAATATTTAAAATTAAGTAAAAGATTTAAAAATAAAAAAATCAAAAAAATTAGAATAAATTAGAAAAAAAAAGAATAAATTAGATTTTAAAGATTTTTTACTTATAAAAAATACTTAAAAAGTTTAAAACTAAAATAAGTCAGAAATTTCTAAAATAAAAAAATTGAAAAAATTAAAAAAAATTAGAAAAAAATAGAATAAATTAGAATAAATTAGAAAAAAATCAAATTAAATATATTTTTCAGATTTTTTACTTCTAGAAAATAGTTAAAATAATTTAATACTAAAATAAAGTAGAAATTTTTAAAATAAAAAAATGAAAAAAATCGAAAAAATTAGAATAAATTAGAAAAAAATCAAAAAAAATAGAATTTTGAAGTTTATAAAAAAGTAAATAAAAAAAAGAAGCGTTAAAATCAAAAATAACGGTTTTTAATTTTTTATTTATATAATTTTATTAAAAAAATAAAAAGTAATTAAAAATGAAAATAATTAAAAATAGAAAAAATTATGAAAAAATTCAAATAAATTAGAAAAAAATCAAAAAAATTAGAATAAATTAGAAAAAAATAGTTTATGATTTGTGGAAAGATTGTTTTTAAAATTAAATTAAATGTGGATAATCTATTATAAAAATATTAGATTTTTTATAAAAAAATTTCTTTTCGTAATATTTTGTTTTTAATTTTTTATATTGTGAGATAAGTGACATGAATTATAATATTTAAGGTTGAGATAATATAATAAAAAATAAATAATAAATTAGAATAAATAGTAAAATAAATTATAATTGCTATTTTATTTATTTGACTTATGTAAAAAACAAACAATTAAAATCGAATATAAGAGAGTTTTATTTTTTAGGAATATATTTTTATAGTATAAAATAAAAAATTGATAAAATAGAATATGAGAAAAAATTAGAAAAAAATCAAAAAAAATAGAATAAATTAGAAAATAAGAGTTTATAAAATGTGGAAAGTTTATTTATTTTTGAAATTAATTTTGAATAATTTTATATTTTTTTAAATTAAATGTGGAAAATATTTTAAATATTTATGATAAAAATGCATAAGTGTAAAATTTAATCTTTAAATAATTAAGTAAATATAATTATTTAAATAAAAAAAGTTTAAAAACAAAAATAAAAAATAAAATAAAAAATAAAATATAAAATAAAAAATAAAAAAAAAAAAAAAAAAAAAAAAAAAAAAAAAAAAAATAAAAAAAAAAAAAAAAAAAAAAAAAAAAAAA
>CALXCJ010000038.1 GCA_944386775.1 uncultured Clostridia bacterium | reverse complement strand
TCCCAGAAAACGTCTCAAACATAGGATATGGAGCATTTTCAGGATGTAGTAGTTTAACAGAAATAACGATTCCAGAAAGCATCACAAGCATAGGAAGTGGAGCATTTTCAGGATGTAGTAGTTTAACAGAAATAACGATTCCAGAAGGAGTTACAAGTATAGGATATCAAGCATTCCAAGATTGCAAAAATTTAACCAAAATAACAATTCCAGAAAACGTCACAAGCATAGAAGCTAGTACATTTTCAGGATGTAGTAATTTAACAGAAATAACCATTCCAGAAAACGTCACAAGCATAGAAGATTATGCATTTTCAGAATGTAGTAGTTTAACAAAAATAGCCATTCCAAAAAACGTTACTAGTATAGGAGATAATTTTGTCTCAATAGGTACGTTAATATATGCAAAACTAAACAGCCAAGCACATAAATACACAGAAGAAAACGAAATAGCATATACAATAGACGAAACAGCACCAAACATAACAATAAATCCAAATACAATAAAAACAAACCAAAATAATCCAAAAATAGAAGTATCATTAGAAGATAATACCTCTGGAGTAAATCAAAACAGTATAAGTTATGCAGTAACAAAAGACAACACAAATAAACCAACAGACGAACAATACATAAAAGAATCAGAAAACGGAATAATAACCCCAACACTAGAAGAAGGAACACAATATATATGGGTAAAAGCAAAAGACAAAGTAGGAAACGAAGCAATAGTAGTATCAGAAGAAATATATTTAGACACAGTGCCACCTACACTAACTGCAACATATACCCCACAAACAAAAACCCAAGGAAATGTAACAGTAAAAATACAAGCAAATGAAGCAATTCAAAATATAGAAGGATGGGAACTTTCACAAGACAAAACGACCCTAACAAAAGAATACACAGAAAACCAAACAGAAGAAATAGAAGTAAAAGACGAACTAGGAAACATAACAAAGCAAAAAATAGAAGTAACACAAATAGATAGAACAGCTCCACAAATACAATCAATAACATACAGTCAAACAGAAGAAACTAAAAACCCAGTAACAGTAGAAATAAAACTAAACGAAGAAGTACAAGAACTACAAGGCTGGCTACTAAGTCAAGACAAAAGAACACTTACAAAAGAATACCAAAAAAATACAAACGAAGAAATAACAATAAAAGACCTAGCAGGAAACCAAGTAGCAGCACAAATAACAATAACAAACATAATAGAAGAAATTAAAACTCCATACCAAATAACAGAAGACGGCTACATAACAGGAATATTACCAGAAACAAGTAAAGACGACTTCAAAGCAAACTTCGACGTAACAGTAACACTAAACCAAGACTCAGAAGAGGCAGAAGGCACAGAAGAGACAGAAGAAACAAACATAATAAAAACCGGAATGAAAGCACAATTATTAGGAAAAGAATATACCCTAGTCGTAACAGGAGACCTAAACAAAGACGGAAAACTAAACCTAATAGACCTAGTGCAAATAAAAAGACACATAATAGGAATGCAAGGCTCAATCCTAGCAAACGAAGCCCTAAAAGCCTCAGACATAAACCAAGATGGACAAACAAACCTAATAGACCTAGTACAAATGAAACAAGTAATAGTAGGAATGAGACACTTAGAATTACAATAAATTCACAAAACTAAAGTAAAACGTAATATGAAAATATAAGATAAAACACAAGAAAAAACCAAGCAAAAATCAAACAAAAACCAAACAAAAACCAAACAAGACCTGTCCCCAATTAACCATTTTTGGTCAATTGGGACCTGTCCCAAACTAACCAAAAATGGTCAACTGGGACCTGTCCCAGAATGACCAAAATGGTTAACTGTGACCAGGTCACGATTGACCATTTTTTCTAAATAAAATATTGAAAAATAACCAATAATATAGTAAAATAAAACAAAACGAAAACAAAAAACAAGAGGTAATTATGAAAGATTATTATGAAATATTACAAGTTAACGAAAAAGCATCTATTGAAATAATAGAAAAAGCATATAAAACTTTAGCAAAAAAATACCACCCAGACTTGCAAACAGACGAAACAAAAAGAAAATTTGCTGAAGAAAAATTTAAAAATTTAAATGAAGCCTATAAAGTTTTATCAGACGATTTTTTAAGAGAGCAATATGATGAAGAACTGGAAATAGAAAGAATGAAAAACCTAAAAAAACAAATGAGATACCAAAATGATAATATAAGATTTCAAGATGAACCAAATTATCAAGAAGAAAATAGCTCAATAAATAAAGAAAATATAAAAAAATCAGAACCAGAAAACGAAGAAAAATACAGAAAAAATAAAACAGATATAGGCACATTTTCATCAATGACAAACCTTGTAAAAGAAATTATAGCAAATAGACCAAAAGCAGGCGAAAAAAGAAAAATAACAAAAAAAGATGTATTTGCAGTAGTGCTTACAATAATAATTGTTATAATTATAGGAATAATATTATGGTTTATACCATTTACAAATGGGTGGATGAGAGAGCTAATATTTGAAAACCCATTATTTAGTTGGATAGGAAATTTATTTTCATAAATTTAAATAGAGCCCCAAAAAACCACAAAAACGACAAAATACCTATTGACAACTAAAATGGTATAATGTATAATAAATAACGTTAAAAGGGTTATCCCACATACAGAAACGTATGGGCCGGAAGGAGGGGAATTTAAATGTCAGAGATCAAAGTTAATAATGGTAATATAGAAGAAGCCTTAAAAAGGTTTAAAAGACAATGTGCAAGAAACGGAGTTATGCAAGAAGTTCGTAAAAGAGAACACTATGAAAAACCAAGCGTAAAAAGAAAGAAAAAATCAGAAGCAGCAAGAAAAAGAAAATTCTAATAAAAACAAAAAGTAAAGGTAAAAGCAAAAACAAAAATTAAAAACAAAAAGCAAAATTAAAAACAAAACAACAAAAAACCTTAATAAAAAAATACATAAAAGAGAATGAAAAATAAGTGGGGAAAAATCTTATTTATCATTCTTATTTTTTCGTTATAAAATTAAACTAAAAAAATCAAACAATTGAAACAAAAAATAGAACAAAATCAACCATAAGAAAATAAAAAAACAAAAAAGTGATATAATAAAAAAACAAACAAAAAACTAAAATAAAGAATAAGAACAAAAATAAAAACAAAAATAAAAATAAAAACAAACAACAAAATAAATAACAAAAACAAAAATAAAAATAAATAACAAAATAAATAACAAAAACAAAAATAAAAAAGAAAACAAGAATAAAAACAAAAAATAAAGCAAAAATAAAAAGTAAAAGATTAAAATAAAATTTAATAAAAAAACAGAAAGGAAGAAAACCTATGAAATACACAAACAAAGAAATAAAAAAAGGTATAAACCTTCATACAATCGAAAACCAAAAATTCAAAACAAACCTAATCGCAATATTTTTAAGCACACCATTAAACCGAGAAAACGTAACAAAAAACGCACTAATACCAGCAATACTAAGAAGAGGAACAAGCAAAATGAAAACACAAGAAGAAATAAGCAAAGCCTTAGAAGAAATGTATGGAGCTACATTTGACTGTGGAATAGACAAAAAAGGAGACAATCAAATACTAAAATTTTACCTAGAAAGCATAAATGACGAATATCTACCAAACCAAGAAGAAAACATATTAAAGCAATCTATAAATACAATAATAGAAATAATATTTAACCCATTAATAGAAGAAAACCACTTCAAACAAGAATACATTTTGCAAGAAAAGCAAAACTTAGAACAATTAATAAAAGGAAAAATCGACAATAAATCAAGATATGCATATGAAAGATGTATAGAAGAAATGTACAAAAATCAAAACTATGGCTTATACAAATATGGATATATAGAAGATCTAAACCAAATAAACGAAACAAACCTATATGAATACTACAAAAATCTAATAAAAGAATGCAAAATAGATATATTCATATCAGGAAACATAGAAGAAAGTATAGAAAACATAATAAAAGAAAATGAAACAATAAAAAAACTAGAAGAAAGAACCCCAAAATACATTAAAACATCAGAAAAGAATAAAAATGAAAACAAAGAAATTAATGAAGTAGAAGAAAAAATGGATGTAACCCAAGGAAAACTAATAATAGGTCTAGATCTAGAATTAGAAAACGAAAAATCAAAATATGATTCATTAATATACAACAGCATACTTGGAGGAAGCGCAAACTCAAAACTATTCCAAAACGTAAGAGAAAAAAACAGCCTAGCATACACAGCAAGCTCAAGCCTGCTAAAAACAAAAAACAACATATTTATAAACTGTGGAATAGAAATACAAAATTACGAAAAAGCACTAGAAATAATTAAACAGCAACTAGAAGATTTAAAAAACGGAGACTTCACAGACGAAGAAGTAGAAAATGCAAAAAAAGGAATAATATCAGCAATAAAATTAATAGATGACGAACAAGACACAGAAATATTATATTATTTTGGACAAGAATTCACAGATAAAAAAACATCACTTGAAGAATATGAAAATATAATAAGAAATGTAAAAAAACAAGATGTAATAGATGTAGCAAATAAAGTAAAAATAAATACAATCTATTTTTTAAGAAATTAAAAAATTGAAAAAGCAAAATAAATACACTATATTTATAAGAAATAAAAAATAAAAAAGCAAAATAAATAGAATATATTTTTAAGAAAAAAATAGAAAAACCAAAACAAATACAGTATATTTTTAAGAAAAAATAGAAAAACCAAAACAAATACAGTATATTTTTAAGAAAAAATAAAATCAAAACAAATAAAATATATTTATAAGAAAAATAGAAACACCAAAAAATTATATATTTCTTAAAAATTATAAAAATCAATGAAACTTAAAAACCAAAAATAGATTTAAAGAAGAAAAATAGATTTAAAGAAGGGAGAATTCCAATGCAAATAACCAAAAACTTAAAACTAAAAGAAGAGTTATACACAGAAAAGTTAGAAAATGGTCTAACAGTAATGATAATACCAAAAAAAGGAATACAAAAAAAATATATAATCTGGGGAACAAACTATGGCTCAAATGATAGTAAATTCATAGTACCCGGAGAAACCAAAGAAACAGAAGTACCCAAAGGAGTAGCACACTTCCTAGAACACAAAATGTTCGAACAAGAAAACGGAAGCAATAGCTTAGACACATTAACAGCCTTAGGAGTAGAAGCAAATGCTTACACAACAAATGACCACACAGCATACCTATATGAATGCACAGACAACTTCTATGAAGCACTAGACGAATTTATGGACTATGTACAACACCCTTATTTTACAGATGAAAATGTCGAAAAAGAAAAAGGAATAATAGGCCAAGAAATAATGATGTATAATGACTACCCAGAATGGAAAGTATATCTAAACGCCTTAGAAGCTATGTACTACAACAACCCAGTAAAACTAGACATAACCGGAACAATAGAAACAATAAGTAAAATAAACAAAGACATATTATACAAATGCTATAACACATTCTATAACCCATCAAACATGGCAATAGTAGTATGTGGAGACTTCAGCCCAGACGAAATTTTAGAAGAAATCAAAAAAAGACTAATAAACAAGAAAGCAATAGGAGAAATTAAAAGAATATACCCAGAAGAACCAAAAGAAATAGTAAAAGAAAAAGCAGTACAGAAAATGGAAGTAAGCAGACCAATATTTACAATAGGCATAAAAGACTGGCAAATAACTACAAAATGCAAAATAGAATCAGAAGAACTTGTAAAAAGACAATTATCAGTAGAAATACTATTAAATATAATAATAGGAGAAAGTTCAAAACTATATAAAAAATTATATCAAGAAGGTAATCTATCATCAGCCCCTAGTATGAACTATGAATTCTCAAAAACATATGCACACATACTAATTGCAGGGCAAGCAAATGACCCAGAAAAACTATATAAAGAATTAAAAAAAGAAATAAAACTACTAAAAAAAGAAAAAATACAAGAAGCGGAATTCAATAGAATAAAGAAAATGATATATGGAGAATATGTAAAAGAATACAATGATGTAACTGATATTGCAAGAAACTTTTTATCAGACTACTTTAAAGGAATAAACAGTTTTGACTTTATTGAATTAATTGGAAGTATTAATATAGACTATGTAAATCAAATTTTAAATGAAATATTTGATGAAAAGGAAATGGTATTATCTGTAATAAAAAGTAAAGACTAAGAAATAAAAATAAGAAAAATACAGTATTAAATAAAAATATATTTAATGCTGTATTTTTCTATAACTAACTGTCGAAAAAATATAAAACTAGTCGTCAAAAATAGGATAAAAAAAATCGAAAATACTTGACTAAAAAGGAAAAATATGGTAATTTATATATATCAAAAAAATAATAAGAAAAAACAAAAGATATAAAAGAAAAAGGAGCGATTAGTATGTTAAATGATGAAATCTGTAAATTAAGAGAAAAGCTAAACAAAAGCATCGAAGATGGAAAAGAATATGATACAATATATAAACTAAGCGTAGAACTAGACGAATTAATTGCAAAATTTTATAAAACGCAAACAGTAAAAGAAGCAAACTAAAATCTTTCTTAAAAGTAACAACTTTTTTGGGAGATTTTTTAAATGTATATTACGCAATAATATCTGTCATCTTTTTAATATAAGTTCCAATTTCCTCATTAGTAAGGTCAAGCTGTATAATCAAATTTTTCAAAACATCGCGTCTTGGCAAATCTTCTTCATTATCAATCCTAATATACTGCCTTAGGCTAATACCCAATATTTGAGACATCTGCTCTTGGGTATAATTTTTTTCCTTTCTTTTCTCCTTAATCATAAAATCCCCCTAAAATGTAAACTAAAATAATTATTACACAGCTTAGAGAAAAATTGTATTGACACTTAATGTCACGAAAGAACTAATAAAATAATGTCATGAAAGAACTAATAAAAGAAAAATCAAAATGCTCCATTTTGGGACAAAATGAAAAAATATAAAAATATAAAAATATCTAAAATGGTAACCGCCACAAAAAAACAAACAAAAAAATATGAAAATTTCCAAAATATGACTGCCCTCAAAAGTACAAAAATAAAAAAATGTCAAAATGTCCCAGAAATGACAATCCCCAAAAAGGCAAAAAAGGAAAATAATGTAAAATAATTCACTTAGAGACTGCTCCGAAATGGGACAAAAAGAAGAATATACCCTTGAATTTATAAAAAAAATGTAGTATAATACAATCTCAAGAAAAAAAGGAGAGAAAAAATGCAAATATCCGATAAAGTTATAGAAGAATTAATAGAAGATGCAGGAACAGCAAGGGAAGTTAAAGCTATAAGATATAAAAACCAAGGAAGAGTAGAAATAACCAAAGTTGAATATGAAGATAAAAATAACTTTGCAGTTTCTGCTCTTGTTTCTGGTAATGAAGTATATAATACATATATAGAAGTAAAAAAAGGTGAAATAGAAGATATATCTTGTACATGCCAAGACTATTATAATCATTATGGAGTTTGCAAACACACTTTAGCCACAATTTTAGAACTAGCAAATTCTAAAAGTAAAAATGAATTCCAAAGCAAAACTAAAGAAGGAGAAAAAACTTTCCAAATATATAAAGATGAATCCCAAAGCAAAACTGATGAAGAAAATACATTCCAGATATATAAAAATGAATCTCAAAACCAAACTAATGAAGAAGAAAATAATTTTCAAATATATAAAAATAATAAAAAAGAATTAACCCCAAATAAACAAGATTTAAATATTAATCTTAATAAAGTAAACGAAACAAAAGATTTATTAAACCAAGCAATTGCAAAAAGAAAAAAAGAAAATGCCAAATACAGAGAATTTAAGCAAATAGTAAAAAGTTTTTACAGTGAAGAATTAAACGAAATAGAAAATATAGGAGAACAAAAACTGCAAGATGAAGGAACAATTATAATTGAGCCAAAAATAATATATGACAAATTTACAAACAACCTAAAAGTAGAATTTAAACTAGGAGATAAAAGACTATACAAGATAAAAAACCTAACAGAATTTTATGACAGAATGTTAAAAAAAGAATTTTATAAATATGGAGACAAACTAAAATTCATACACAAAAAAGAAATGTTCCAAAAAGAAAGCCAAGAACTATTAGAATTTATTATGAAATATGCAGAAATAATAAAAGAAACAAATTCAACTGCAAACAGTAACTATAGATATTATGGAAATGCATTAAGTGAAAGTAGCATAATGCTAGGAGCAAACGGAATAGATGAACTATTTGAAATCTTAAAAGGCAAAAAAGTAAAATTTCAAAAAGATTATGCTGAGCAAGAAGTAGAGTTTATAGACAAAGACCCCAAAATTGAATTTATATTAAACAAAACAGGAGAAAAAGAATACGAAATAAGCACAAATATAGAAATATTTAAAATAAACCAAATAAAAGGAAAAAAACATAACTACATATTACTAGACAACAAATTTTGCAGATGTACTAAAGAATTTGAAAATGCACAGCTAAAAATGCTAAAAAAATTCAGAGAAAATTATATAACAAAAATATATCTTCAAGAACAAGACCTACAAGACTTATTTTCAATAATAATGCCAAGAATAAACAATGTAATCAAATTAGGAAATATAGAAGAAGAAAAAATCGAAAAATACAAACCAAAAACATTAAGAGTAAAAATCTTTCTAGACTTTGACAAAAGAGACTATCTAATTGCAGAGGTAAAATTCATATATGGTAAATATGAATTCAATCCACTAGACGAAAAAAAGAAAATAAAAATTCCAAGAAATATGGTAGAAGAAACAAAAACACTAAACATATTCAGAAAAAGTGGATTTATGGTAGACCTTCAAAACCTAAGATTTATAATGCCAACAAATGACAAAATATATAAATTCTTAAATGAAGACATAGAATATTATATGCAAAAATTTGAAATAATGGCAACAGAAAACTTTAAATCAAAAGAAATTACAAAACCAAAAATTGGAACAATAGGTGTAAAAATAGAAAATGACCTATTAAAAATAGACTTAAGCAAAATAAACATAGAAGCAGAAGAACTAGAAGAAATAATGTCAAGATACAAACTAAAGAAAAAATACTACAGGCTAAAAGATGGAAGCTTTTTAAAACTAGAAGAAAACAAAGAAATAGAATTCGTAGACAAACTAATAACAGGAGCAGACATAGAATATAAAGAGCTAGAAAAAGGAGAAGTAAAACTTCCAGTAAACAGAAGCCTATACCTAAACCAACTATTAAAAGAACTAAAAGGAACAGAAATAATAAAAAACAAAGAATACCAAAAAATAGTAAACAATCTAGACCAAAAACAAACAGAAGAAGAACTAAAAGTGCCTAAAAATCTAAAAGCAAACTTAAGATACTACCAAAAAACAGGATTCAAATGGCTTAAAATACTAGACAGCTATAAACTAGGCGGAATACTTGCAGACGACATGGGACTTGGAAAAACAATACAAATACTTGCACTAATTCTATCAGAAAAAGAAGCACAAGAATCACTAATAAATGAGCAATTAGAAGAAAAGGAAAAACAGCAAGAAACATTAAAAAATCAAAAAGAAGCACAAAACCCAAATAACGAAGAACAAAAAATGCAAGAACAAAATCAAAAAGAACAAAAAATACAAGAAACTCAAGAACAAAAAGAAATCCAAAAAAAATTACATCAAACAAGTATAGTAATATCCCCAAGTTCACTAACACTAAACTGGCTAAACGAAGCAAAAAAATTTGCCCCTAGCCTAAAAGTAGAAGCAATAAGAGGAAACTTACAAGAAAGAAAAAGAAAAATAAACAACCTAGAAAAATATGACCTAATAATAACATCATATGACCTACTAAAAAGAGACATAGAATTTTACAAAGAAAAAAACTACACATTCAAATTTGCAATAGCAGACGAAGCACAATACCTAAAAAACAGCAACACACAGAACGCAAAAGCAATAAAAGCAATAAAAGCAACAACAAACTTTGCACTAACAGGAACCCCAATAGAAAACTCACTTTCAGAACTATGGTCAATATTTGACTTCATAATGCCAGGATACCTATTCACATACAAAAAATTCAAAAACTCATATGAAGTACCAATAGTAAAAGAAAACAATGAAGAAGCAACCAAAAAACTAAAAATGTTAATAGAACCATTTATACTAAGAAGAACAAAAAAAGAAGTACTAACAGAACTACCAGAAAAAACAATAACAGTACTAAACAACGAAATGGACGAAGAACAAAAACAAATATACATATCATATTTAGCAAGAGTAAAAAAAGAAGTCGCAGAAGAAATAAATGCAAATGGATTTGAAAAAAGTCAAATAAAAATCCTAGCAGCCCTAACAAGACTAAGGCAAATATGTTGCCACCCAAAACTATTTATAGAAAACTATCAAGGAGGATGTAGCAAACTAGAACAATGCATGGAAATAATAGAAGACGCAGTAGAATCAGAACACAAAATACTACTATTTTCAACATACACCTCAATGTTTGAAATACTCTCTGAAGAACTAGAAAAAAGAAAAATAAAATACTTTAAACTAACAGGCACAACAAAAGTAGAAGAAAGAATAAACCTAGTAGAAGAATTCAACAAAAACCCAGAAATAAAAATATTTTTAGTATCACTAAAAGCAGGAGGAACAGGCCTAAACCTAACAGGAGCCGACATGGTAATACACTATGACCCATGGTGGAACCTATCTGCAGAAAACCAAGCAACAGACAGAGCCTACAGAATAGGACAAAAAAACAATGTACAAGTATACAAACTAATAACAAAAGAATCAATAGAAGAAAAAATATATGACTTGCAAGAAAGAAAAGCAAAACTAATGGACGACATGCTAAGCACAAAAACAACATTTATAAGCAAACTATCAAAAGACGACATAATGAAGCTATTCGAAATCTAAACGGGATTAAGGGACAGACGTTAAAAAAATATTATTTATAATTACAAATTTTTCAAAAATATATAAAAATATATAAAAAATATATAAGAATATATATAAATATATGAGCAAATCTGTAGTGCTTATAAAATAAAATAATTAAAAACACTTAGTTAAAAAATTATTAAAAACTATAAACCAAAAGCAAAATAAAGAAATATAAAATAGGAGATGGAGCATATGAGTGAAAATCCATACCAAAAATTTGAAGAAGAAAAAGACAAAAGAGACGAAATAGAAATAAGGGATAGAATACAAAGTATAAGCGAGCGTCTAGGCAAAGTGCAAGATAAAAGGGAAAGGCTAAAATATTTAAAACTATTATATGACTTATATGAAACCATCAGAATAGAATATGGCGGAAACACTAGTGAAGAAAAAAACATAAAAAATAAATTAATAAGAGAAATGGGAGAAATATTAGACAAAAGATTTGAAAAACTAGTAGAAAAAAGAAAAAGCAAAGAAACAAAAGAAAATAAAGAAAAAGATAATGAAGGACACGCAAAATTAAAAAATAAAGAAGACTTAAAGAATATAATAAGTGAAGATAAAGAATTTGAAAAAGAATTTACAGAATATAATGAAATGATAAGAAGAAAAATAAAAGAAGACAATCCAAGAGAATTCTAAAACCTGGATCAAGAAACTAGCTTTAAAATCACATTTAGCCGGGATTTTGTGGACAGACATTAAAAAATAAATTAAAAAAATAAAATTTTTATAAGATCACATAAAAAAAACATTAATTATAATTATATGTATACTAAAGTTCTATAAAAAACAAAAAAATAAACCAAGAAAGGAAGCTAAAATTGAATGATTATATAAACATAATAGGTGGAGGATTAGCAGGAAGTGAAGCTGCATACCAAATAGCAAAAAGAGGAATAAAAGTAAACTTATATGAAATGAAACCAAAAAAATACTCCCCAGCACATACTAGCAAAAATTTAGCTGAAATTGTATGTAGCAATTCATTTAAATCTAACCTAATTACAAATGCTTGTGGACTATTAAAAGAAGAACTAAGAAGGCTAGGATCATTACTAATTAAAATAGCAGATGAAACAAAAGTCCCAGCAGGTCAAGCACTAGCAGTAGATAGAGAAGAATTTTCTAAAAGCGTAACAAAAGAAATACAAAAAAATCCATTAATTAACATTATAAATAAAGAAGTAGGAAAAGATGTAAACTTAAAAGAAATAACGCAAAATGCAATCACAATAATTGCAACAGGACCATTAACATCAGAAAGTCTATCGGAAGAGATAAAACAATTGATACCAAACCAAGAATTATATTTTTATGATGCAGCAGCTCCAATAGTGCAAAAAGATAGTATAGACTTTAATATTGCATTTTATGGAAACAGGTACGAAGAAGAAAAGAAAAAAGATGAAACAATAGAAGAATGGAAAAATAGGCTAGAAAAAAGTGAAAATAGCTATATAAATCTGCCACTAAATAAAGAAGAATATGAAAAATTTTGGAAAGAATTAATAGAAGCGGAAGTTGTAATGTTAAAAGATTTTGAAAAAAGAGAAATTTTTGAAGGATGTATGCCAATAGAAATAATGGCAAAAAGAGGAATAGATACATTACGTTTCGGACCGCTAAAACCAGTAGGATTTGATGACCCAAGAACAGCAAAAAGGCCATATGCAGTAGTGCAATTAAGGCAAGATGACTCTAAAGCAAGCCTATATAACTTAGTAGGATTTCAAACAAACTTAAAATTTGGCGAGCAAAAAAGGGTATTTAGCCTCATCCCAGGACTTGAGTGTGCAGAATTTGTAAAATATGGGGTAATGCATAGAAATACATATATAAACTCTACAGAATTATTAGATAGCACTTACAAACTAAAAAATTCTGATAATATCTATTTTGCAGGACAAATTACAGGAGTAGAAGGATATGTAGAATCAATTTCATCTGGAATGGTAGCAGCATTAAATGCAGTGCAAGATTTCAAAATGGGAGCCAAAAACCAAAATAGACAAAAAATAGAATTTTCTGAACTAACTATGATAGGAAGTTTAGCAAAGTATATTTCTACAGCAAATTCAAAATTTCAACCAATGAATGCAAATTTCGGCATTTTACCAGAGCTTGAGGGTAAAAAAATAAAAGATAAAAAGAAAAGATATGAGATGCTTGCAAATAGAAGTTTAGAAAATTTAAGATTAAAAGTGTAGTATGTGAAATATTACACTTTTATTACATTTTTGTTAAAAAATAGGAAATTTACATAAAATTATTGCAAAAAATCGGAATAAATGCTATAATAATACATAAGTGATAAAATAAAAAGGAGAGTTTAAATATGGATAATATTGAAAATATGGAAAGAATTATAGCAGATTACAACAATCAAAAAGCAAATATAAATGAATTAAAAACAAATTTAAAAGAACAAGAAAATCAAAAAGACCAAAAAGGTTTAGAAAGCATACAAGCACTAGAAACTGATATAACAAGACTACAAGCACAAAAAGAAGGAAAACTAGAATATGAATTAAACAAAATAAAAAAAGGGGAAATCAGACTAAACGAAGATGAAAATGTAAACGAAATAATAAAAGAATATGAAGAAAGAATATCAGCTAAAGAAAAAGAAATAAATGATAAGAAAAAAGATGTTAAACTATTAAAAAATATAGAAGAAATAAAACAACAAATAAAAGAAAAAGAAGCAAAAATAAAAGAAGTTGCAAGTGATGAAAATATAATTGCAATAAACAAAGGGCTAGCAGACCTTGACAAACAAACTACAGTAAATAGAATTGAAACAAATAAAAGAATTATTGAAATAGAAGAAAAAATAAGCCAAAATGAATCAAAATTAAAACTAGCAAGATTAAAAACACAAGAACATTTTGCAAACCAAGAAAAAGAAGGAGTATTTGAACTATATAATCAAGAAACAGAACTAGAAAACGAAGGAAAAAGGCTAGCCAAAGAAAAAGAAGAAATGCAATTAAAATTAAAAAAAGATGATGAAATTGCTAAAAATAAAAGAGAAAAATATGTAAATATTTTAGAAGAATTGAAAAAAATAAGAGATGAAAAAATAAAACAAGCAACATATACAGGAAAAGCAACTAATGAAAATGAAAGTAAAAAGACAGATGAAAAACATATAGAAAATAAAGTAGAACCAATTACTGAAAATAAAATAGCAGAAGAAGAAAAACAAAATGTTGCAGAAAATGCGGAAAAAACAGAAAAAATAGAAGTTGAAGATAAAACTATAAAACTTACACCAGAACAAGTAGCAAAAATAAAAGAAAAAGCAGAAAATAAAGAATTAACACCAGAAGAAGTAGCAGAATATAGTAAAAAATATAATACATTCCAAGAAAATTCAGAGCAAGAGAAAGAAGAAAAGCCACAAGTAGAAAATAGTGCAGAAAAAGATCAAAATATAAATAACTATAAACCACAAATGAATTATAGCAAAAATGTAATAGAAAGAATACAAAAAGAAAATGAAGCAATTTTACATCCAGATAAAGAAAGTAAACCAAATTTAGTTGCAATAACTTGTCTTACAAAATTAGGAATATATTTAAAAACATATGATAATGGAAAAGTTGAAACATTTATACCAACAAACGAACTATCTAAAGCAAATATAAATTCTGAAGTAGACTTAAATATAACAGAAATGCTAAGCGGAAACGAAAATATAGAAAACTTAGCAGCATATAAGATGGATAAAAATGAATTTAAAATCATTTATGATAACACTATAAATTATAAAGATTATACAAATATGCTGAAAGAAACTAATGATATAGATTCACTTGATTCAAATACACAATTAAAAAAGCAAACATTTAAGCAAAAAAGACTAATGAAAAAAATGGCAAAAAATCAAGACAAATCAAGAGAAAATGTAACTACATATACACAGGCTAAAAAGATACTAAACAAAATAAAAAGCATTAAAAGATTACCAAAAGCTATAGCAGATAGAATACCAGAAACAAAATATGACAGTTCTTTTGAAGAAGTAAACACAGAAATGTCAAAAATATCTAAAGATAGAGTAAATGAAAATAACAGTATGCAAAAAATAGAAAATCCATTAAAAAGTTATAGACAAAAAAGTCAATTCTTAAAAGAACTAGATGCAAGACAGTACTCAAATGGATTAAGCCCAAAAGATCCACAAGAAATAATAAACAGCGTAGAAAAAGATATGGGAATAGATGTAAGCAGAACAGATAACGAAGAAGAAAGAGAAGATTAATTAACTCTTGTAAGAAATAAATTAAGCATTATTGATACGTGAAAAAATACAATTCTCTACATAATAAAGTAAGAGCAATAAATAATAACCAAAAAAACTTGGAATTCCAAAAAAATTCCAAGTTTTTCTTGACTTCTCTCACCAAAAATGATACAATATACACTGTTACAAAATCTGCACAAAAAGCAGTATCCGTAACAAAAAATAAAACAAAAACAGGAGGTGAAATTTAAGTGCCAACAATTAATCAATTAGTAAGAAAAGGAAGACAAACAGGAGTAACAAAATCAAAATCTCCAGCATTACAACATGGATGGAACTCAAAAAACAAGAGATTAACAAACAACAGAGCTCCACAAAAAAGAGGAGTATGTACAGTTGTAAAAACAGTTACACCTAAAAAGCCAAACTCAGCATTAAGAAAAGTTGCCAGAGTTAGACTTTCAAACGGTTATGAAGTAACATCTTATATCCCAGGTATAGGACATAACCTACAAGAACACAGTGTTGTACTAATAAGAGGTGGTAGGGTAAAAGACCTTCCAGGTGTTAGATACCATATCATTAGAGGAACATTAGATACAGCAGGTGTTAAAGACAGAATGCAAGCACGTTCAAAATACGGAGCTAAAAAACCAAAGAAATAAAATCATTTGGATAATTAGCAATCTGCTTTAATAAAAAAATATTATTAACTAGTGCTTGTACTCTTACTAAACTTAAGGTACTTAAATTTAGAATAGATTATAAAGCACTATGCGGGAAAGTAAAACTTTCCAGAGTAACTTTGATATTTATTTAAATATCACGTTAGAATTAGTAAAAAAACTAATATCTTAATAGAAAAGGAGTGAAGAATAGTGCCAAGAAGAGGATTTATTGCAAAAAGAGACGTTTTACCAGATCCAATGTATAATAGCAAAGTTGTTACAAAATTAGTAAACAACATAATGTTAGATGGTAAAAAATCAGTTGCTCAAAAAATAGTATATGATGCATTTGACATCATAAAAGAAAAAGAAGGAAAAAATCCATTAGAAGTTTTTGAAGCAGCATTAG
>CALXCJ010000037.1 GCA_944386775.1 uncultured Clostridia bacterium | reverse complement strand
AATTGCAATTTTTTTTAGAGATTATTGGGCTACTCCAGAACAAAGAAATAAAATTTTGAATTATGAAAAATATGAAAATATAAAAGAAGAAGAAGCAAAAAATGAAAAATATAAAACTGATGATATTTTTAAGAAAAATGAGGATAAGATAATTGAAAATATTAAATTAAATAATGAAAAAAATATGCCAATTATCCCCAAAAAGCAAAAAATATATAAAATAATATTTGAAAAAATATTAAATTTTTTTAAGCTTAAATAAAAGCTATGAAAGAAACAATTAAGAAAATGGATGACTATAGAAATTCATTTAGATAAATATCAAAAAGGATTCTCCAAAAAATAGAGAATCCTTTTTGGCTTTATTTTTGTCCACCATAATCAGTTACATTTAAATATATTTATTAGCTAAGAAATTTACAAAATCTAAAAATAGCTCCTAATTTAATTTTACCTGAACAAACCCACTAATATATAACATAATAATATAAAACAAGCAAAAAAGGAGAGCAAAACATATGTGTACAGCCATAAAAATTTTAAATCAAGATCTATATTTCGGAAGAAACCTAGACTTAGAATCTAATTTCAAAGAACAAGTAAAAGAAGGCTTAAAAATATATGACAATGCATATGAAGTTCTAACAAATAATCCACCATTTTACTACCACAAAATAAATTTATCAAACTATTTAAACATAACATCAAAAACAGCAATAAACAGATTTTTAGATAAAATAAACCTAATAGGATATGGTCAAGGAATGGGAATGATAGGCTTGCCAGGAGATGTAACACCAACTGCAAGGTTTGTAAGAGCAACATTTAATAAATTTAACTTAGCAGAATGTAAAAGTGAAGAAGAAACTATATCACAATTTTTCCATATATTAGATTCAGTCGCAATAATTAAAGGAACAGTACTTACAAAAGAAAATAAAGAAGATTTAACTATATATTCATCATGCATTAATGCAAGTAAAGGAATATATTATTATAAAACATATTATAACAACCAAATAAATGCAATAAAGTTAAATGAAGAAAATAAAGCTTCTGGATTACAGTAAAATATTCTTGTTCTACCAATACCTTCTTTATTAAATTTTAAACTTAAAGGATTAGAGAATTTTGAATTATTAATTTTTAATTTATTTTGACTTAAATTTCAATTCCTGTATAGCTTTATCTATCAAGTTCATCTGTTCTGTTGATACTTCTGGATTAGAATATCTTCCAGTTTTTCTATTAAAATTATTATAATATTTATTTTCAAATTTCTTTGTTTGTATTCTTAATTTACTTACTGCTCTTAATTGATCTATTTTACAATATGAAAATCCTTCAAAGTCTTCAATTTCTCCAATATCTATTACAACATCAGATTCATTTTTCTTACTTGTTAAAGGAGCAACTAATACAGTACCAACATTTGGTCTTGAATATAATACAATAGCAGGGTGTGAATGATTTAATTCTTGACCAATGTTCACTCCAAAATCTACCCATACTACTTGTTTTCTAGTTACATATGGTACATAGTTTAGTTGTTCGTTTTTATTAACTTTATTTAATTTATATATTTGCTCAGCAAACCATTTTTCTAATTCTTGTCGCTGATTATTATTCAATTTATTTAATTCATCATTTATATTCAAAGTTGATGCCTCCTAAAAGTAAAATTCTATATCATAATAGCACATATATGGATATTTTTCTACATAAAATAATATATTTACAAAACTTTTTATTTCAAGAAAACTTTATAAAAAATAAAGTTTTTTGAAATAATATCAAATTTTTTTAATATTTTGTTGATTTTTTTTAGTAAATTGAGTATAATAATATTAACAGAAGCAATTCTGTTGCGAGTTGAAATACACTCAAATTAAGAAGACATTTAGACCTGAAAGACGGTCAAGTTGATTTCGAATAACCTTTAGATTTAATCTAAAGGTTATTCGCTGTTTATTTATTTTTTGCTCTATTTCTATAAACATTAGCAACGTTTCTACAACTTGCTATATCGTAGTCTCTTTTTAAATTTTTTGCAATAAAAGGTTTTAGGCAATGCTTACACATTTTTACTTCTTTGCTTTCATTAGTTTAATTAAAAGCTAGTATAAATTCAATAGCTTGAAATAAAGAATTAAAGTTCCAATTTAAATAAGTTTTATCATTTTCAAAATTGAAACTGAAAGCCACATTGTTAGGGTTAAACATATTTGCATATTTTTGATATATTGCCGTTTTATCTTCATTTTCAGTCCTGTTGTTATTTGCCACCGAATTGAATATTCTATGCAAAGCTCTAGTCAGTACAAGTATATTAGCAATTTTTTCTGTATAATATTTAGAAAATACTATACTAAAATCTTCGCCTTTATCAAAGTTATGTGCTAAATCTCCATTTGGATTATTATTTCCATATACATATTTTAATATATCTGGATTAAGTCCATGATCAAAATCTATTCTTTGTATATCATCATTACCAATGAAATATGGCTTTATATATGTACTAGCAGACATCTCATCAATATTAGAATATCTTTGTGTTAATGCTTTACTAGATGAAACAATGTGCGAATTTATTAGTCTAAAGGTAGATGCTTTTACTAGAAAAGAAGTTAAGCTATATGGATAAAATAACTGTAATGAAAAATCCTATAGAGATATTACAGACTATTAAAAAGAAAAAGGATAATAGATATATAACTAAAATAGATAAAAATGATATATTTAATGAAAAGAATGTTAATAGAGAAAACGAAGAATATAATTATAAATTAAAAAGAGACAGAGAAATTGCAAACAACAAGTGGGAAGATGAAAAAGTCCAAAGAGAAAAAACATTATCAGAAAAAGAAGAAAAAGCAAATAGTGAAAAGGAATCTCTGCAAAACAAATTAGACCAAGCATATAATCAAATAAAAGAAATGGCAACTAAAACAGTTGAAGCAACAGGAGGAGTAAAAATCCTTGGAAATAACTCGAATGAAACAAATAAATAAATTAAATATATAATTTAGTTTCTGAAGATTATTAGGCAAAAGAGAGTACAATCTAAATTAAAAGAAGTTGGGAAATTATATCATTTTAGTGCTTTATAAATGGTAATGAATAAAAATAAAAAATGACATATATAAAGGAATAAAAAAATGAATTATAGATTATATTTAACAGAAAATTGTAATTTAAAATGCAAATATTGTTATGAAAAAAATAAAACAACAAATGAAATGGATTTGGAAAATATAAAATCAATTATAGATTATGAACTGAAGCAAAACAATAAGAATTCACTAATAAATTTTTATGGTGGAGAGCCATTATTAAGAAAGGATTTAATATATAAGACTATTGACTATATTAAATCTAAAAGCACAAATACGAAATTCAATTTTGGATTAGCAACCAATGGAATCTTATTAGATGACGAATTTTTAAAATATATGAAAAAGAATAATTTTACACATATTGCTTATAGCTTTGATGGAAATGAAGAAGTTCAAAATAGAAATAGAATAATGGCTGATGGAAAAGGTACTTTTGATGTTGTAGAAAAGAACGCAAAAAAAACATTAAAAGTTTTAAAAAATGTAGTTGCAATGGTAACAGTAACACAAAATACCTTACAAAATCTAAGTGATAGTGTAGAATATTTAATAAGTATAGGATTTAAAATAATAAATTTACAGTTTGATTATACTGCTGACTGGACTGACGCAGATTTAGATAAAATAGAAGATGCATACCGAAAAGTTAGTGAAATTTACTACAAAAACATTGTTAAGAAAAATCGAATTAACATTTTAATATTTGATAAAAAAATAAGAACTTATATTGATGATACTTATGTATGTAATAAAGAGTGTAACTTTGGTATGGAAAATTTATATGTAGCAACAGATGGAAATTTATATCCATGCGTACAATTTGTTGGGAATTCTGAATATGTTATAGGTAATTGTAAAGAAGGAGTAGAAATAAGTAGGCGAGATACATTAATAAAAAACGCATTCAAAGAAAGTGAGACTTGTAAACAATGTGCTATAAAAAATCGATGTAATCATACTTGTTGTTGTAGAAACTATGTTACTATGAAAGATATTAATAAAGTTTCACCTATCATTTGTGAAACAGAAAAAATCTTTATAAAAATATCAGATGAAATGGCAGAAAAACTATATAATAATTATCCTAAAATATTTATACAAAAATTTTATAATAAAGGAAGATAGAAATTGAAAGTAGAAAAAATTGAAACAATGAAAAATAAATATCCTAAATTTGAAGAATTAACTAAAAAGAGTGAGAAAACAAAAATTGGTATTATAACAGTTTCAGCAATAGCATTCAAAAGCAAGCTTGTTTCAGCTATTAGCCCAGCTGATTTAGAAGTTTTTGAAATTCCTGGAAATATGCCAATATATTTAGAACCACAATATATTGCTTCTAAATATACGACATTAGGATATATTGGAATGTTTATAATTAGTATAATAAGCACAATAGTAGTTAAATTTAAATGGAAAAACTACAATTCAAAGCAAAAGAAAAGAGCAAAAATAATATTAGGTATATTATTTACACTAACAATATTATTAATAGTAATTACAATTATATTATCTAAAATATAAGACATAAAGAAGAAGTATATTTATTAAAAAAGTGCTATAATATATGCATAAAATATTTTAATAGATATTATACGAGGAGGAATGAAATGAAGAAGATAGGAATAATTGGTGGGATGAGTTATGAGTCATCTTTACATTACTATGAAAGGATTAATAAAATTATAAATGATAAATATTGAATACAACTTAATAATGGTTGAAAAGGAAGAGGTTAAGCGTTTCATACTTGGTGTGCAGATAGAATAGATTCTGTGCACCAAATTTTTAATTTTTACCGTATTTTACTTTAACTCTGAATAAACTACTTCATATATATTATAATAATATAAAATAAACAAAAAGTATATATTATATGCAAAATCAAGTCAAAGTTAAACATAAAATCAAGCCCAAAGTAAAAAATCATATTGAAAAGACCAAAAAAACATGCTATAATTCCTTAAGTTACAAACATTCTGGTTTATAGGTAAAGCCAAAAAAACCTAAATAAAATACAAGGAATGATACAAATGGAAAATAAACTAAAAAGTAGCAATAAAAAATATATATTAATAGGTGGAGCATGGCCATATGCCAACAACTCATTACACATAGGCCATATAGCAGGGCTAATCTCAGGAGATGTCCTTGCAAGATATTATAGGCAAATAGGAAAAAATGTAATATATGTATCAGGAACAGACTGCCATGGAACCCCAATAACTCTAAGAGCAAAAAAAGAAAACAAAACACCAAAAGAAATAGCAGAATCATATCACAAAGAATTTGCAGAATGTTTTAAAGATATGCAATTTTCATATGATTTATACACAAAAACAGAAGATGAATTTCATATAGAAGAAGTAAAAAAACTATTCAAAAAAATGTATGACAATGGCTATATATACGAAAAAAAGGACTTACAACCATATTGCGTCAATTGCCAAAAATTTGTAGCGGATAGAGAACTACTATTAACTTGCCCATCTTGTGGAAATCAAACAAAAGGTGATATGTGTGACTGTGGTTATGAGCCAAAACAAGAAGATTTAGTAAATGCAGTATGCCAAACTTGTGGTAACAAAACAGTTCAAAAAGAAAATTTAAATTTATACCTATTACTTGGAAAATTACAAAACAAAATAGAAGAATATGTAGAAAAAAATAAACAAAACTGGAGACCAAGTTCACAAAACGAAACAGAAAAATACTTAAAAGAAGGTCTGCCAGAAAAAGCAGTAACAAGAAACTTAGACTGGGGAATAGATATTCCAATAGAAGGTTTCGAAGATAAAAAAATGTATGTATGGATAGAAGCGGTACTAGGTTATATTACAGCTTGCAAAAAAATCTGTAAAGAAAGAGGCCTAAATTTTGAAGATTACTGGAAAGAAAATGACAATAATATGATGTATATGGTTCATGGAAAAGATAATATTACATTCCACACAATAATACTACCAGCACTATTACTAGCACTAGAAGAAAACTACAAATTACCAGAATACATGGTTGCAACACAATACCTAAACATAAACTCTGAAAAAATATCAAAATCAAAAGGAAATGGTATAACAATAAGGCAAATGTTAGATGAGTTTGACTCAGATATGATAAGATATTACCTAATAGGAAATGGTCCAGAAAGAAAAGATAGCAATTTTTCACTTGAAGAATTTAAACTAACTTGTAATGCAGAAATAGTAAACAAATACGGAAATTTAATAAATAGAACTTTAAAATTTAAAGGCTTAGAAAAAATTCCAGCAGGAATAGTAAATGAAAAAATAAAAAATCTAATACAAAAAACATATGATGAAGTAAGTAAATCTATAGAAGACCTAGAGTTTAGAAAGGCAGTAGCCCAAATTAGAGAACTTGTAGAAGAAGGAAATAAATTCTACGAAGAAAGAAAGCCTTGGGAAGAACAAAAAGAAAATATAAATGATTTTAATGATACAATATATACTTGTGCTACACTAGTTGCAAACTTATCAAATTTATATGAGCCATTTATGCCAAAATCATCACAAAAAGTAAGAGATATGTTAAACATAGGCAAGAGTTCTTGGGAATATATAGAAGCAAATAAAAATATGAAAATTGAAGGGGTAGAACCAATCTTTAATAGGATAAAATAGTTATTTATCAAAAATTATCAGTAGAGTAGATATAATAGTATAAAATTTTTTAATTAGTACTATGATAATATACAATTTTTTAATCAGTATTATGATAATATATAATTTCTCAAAATGAAAGGAAAGTGGTTTTAGTGGGAAAAAATATTCCGGAAAGAAGATATCAAGAATTAATATGTCATTTAAAAATATTATCATCAAATGCTGATAATAAAAATGATAAAAAGCAAGCTACCACATATTTTTTCTTAGCAAAAAAACTAGAAGATATAAGAGAGCAAAGACATTTATCTTTAATTGGTAGTAAAGATGAAAAAAAGGAAAAATATCAAAAAATATTGGAACTATTAAATAATGATCTAAATATAGAACAATTAGCGCAGGTTATATCTAGAAAGTTTGAAGGTGAAGAAAACAAAGATAATAAAACTAAAGATGAAGGTAGATAATATAAATAAAGCCATAGATGGCTACTCTACATTAAAAAATTACGGCTGTGAATTAACTATAAAATGCAGAAACTTTTTTAAAAAAAATGCAGAAACTTTTTTAAAAATACTATTGTAAATATTAGTTAAAAGTGATAAAATATTATGTAAATATTTTAAAAGGATGTTGATATAATGCAAAGTCAGAATAAATATATTGAATATTATTTTGATTCTAAGAGCTATAATAAATTTCAAGTTTTGCAAAATATGGAAGAAGAGGTAAGCAAGGAATTCCCAAACCAAAAAGCTGAGATAAATCTTAAACTTAATGAGTTTGGGGTTTATGTGGCAACTCTTGTGTTTAATAATAAAAAGCATGGAAATGTTTATTTTGTGAATAAAGATAAGAGTAGGGCTTTGGATGATGGTAGAAAAGAAAATAGCAATGTTTTAAGTAGGCATAGAAAAAATAATAGAAATAAGAAGGTTTCTAGGTATGAGGCTGTGATCAGAGAAAATAAGGTTTATGGTAAGTATAGGGAAACTGGAAATTTTAGACCATATTAAATTGTAAAATTTTCTGCATTTATTCTATATTAAGAAGGGCTATAATCGGAAGATGAGCATTCGTCATTACATAAATTTTATATAAATAAAGCCATAGATGGCTACTCTATATTTAAAAATTACGGCTATGAATTGTAGCATGGCACAAAAAAATGCAGAAACTTTTTATAAAAAGTACTTGAAAATGAAATTAGTTTATGTTAATATATGTAATATAAAAAGCAAATATAAAAATCAGATTTATTATAAAAGTTAAATCCAATATAAAAAGCAAAGTATAATTAGAAAAAAAGAATGCAATTTAATATATTCAACATAAAGAACATAGAAAAATATATGTAATAGAAAAGTATAAATGCAGTTGAATATGTTCAAAATAAAAAACAGAGAAAATAGCCATAGGCTGAAAGCTATTTAAAAACTAATTAGAAATTTCACTTTTTATGGACTTCTTTTGAAACTAAGTAGGAAGAAGCGGTTAATACACGTTATAGTATAATGAGGTTAGAAAATTAAAAAATCTAATAAATGTAGGTGGTACCACGGAAAAAAAGTTTATTTCGTCCTATAATATAGGATAAATAAACTTTTTTTATTTTATAGGAAAAATCGGCTTTTATCTTGAACTTCTTAAGTGGATTTTTCCGTATACAACAAGAAAAGTGACCTTTAAGAAGACCAGCATGAGCTTGGCTTATGTAGCTTTGTTACTTTTCTTATTATATAGGAAAATTTTCTATTTTTTATTCTAATCTTATTTAAACTTTAGTTTAATAATATAAAAATAAATAAATACGAGGAGGTTAACTATGAAAGAACAAATTGAAAAAATTCAAAATTTGGCAATCGAAAAGCTTAGCCAAACGCAAAACCTAAAAGAACTTGGAGACTTAAAAGTAAAAATTTTAGGTAAAAAGGGTGAACTTACTATTCTTTTAAGAGGAATGGGAAGTTTGCCAAAAGAAGAAAGACCAGTTATAGGTGAACTTGTAAACAAAGTAAGGGATATTTTAGAGGAAGAATTTACAAAAAAAGAAAAAGAGTTAAAAAGAAAAGAACTTGATGAAAGGTTAAAAACAGAAAATATTGATGTAACAGAACCAAGCAAAAAAACAAAATTAGGTTCAATACATCCAATTTCACAAATAATAGAAGAAGTAGAA
This sequence comes from uncultured Clostridia bacterium, assembly GCA_944386775.1. GTDB lineage: Bacteria > Bacillota > Clostridia > TANB77 > CAG-508 > CAG-269. Next base: position 8,007 of record CALXCJ010000037.1, on the reverse strand, counting down.
GACATATTTTTAGGTATGGGATATGAAATTGCAGATGGACCTGAAATAGAAAAAACATTTTATAATTTCGACCAATTAAACACACCAGCAGACCATCCAGCAAGAGATGTGCAAGATACATTTTACATTAATGATGATATAGTTTTAAGAAGTCAAACATCTCCAGTACAAGCAAGAGTAATGGAAAGCAAAAAACCACCAATAAAAATAATATGCCCAGGAACAGTATATCGTTCAGATGCAGTAGATAGTACACACTCACCAGTATTCCACCAAGTAGAAGGTCTAGTTGTAGATAAAAACATATCTATGACAGATTTAAAAGGAACTTTAGAAATGTTTGCCAAAAAATGTCTAGGAGAAAATACAAAAATAAGATTTAGACCACATCATTTCCCATTCACAGAGCCAAGTGCAGAGGCAGATGTATCATGCTTTGTATGTGGCGGAAAAGGATGCAAAGTATGTAAAAAAGAAGGATGGATAGAGTTACTTGGATGTGGAATGGTTCACCCAAATGTACTTAGAAACTGTAATATTGACCCAGAAGTATATTCAGGTTTTGCTTTTGGATTCGGAGTTGAAAGAATTGCAATGGCAAAATTTGGTATAGAAGATATGAGGCTTTTGTATGAAAATGATGTTAGATTTTTAAAACAGTTTTAATTTGAATCATATAAAAACTAGGCAAATATTCAAAATATTATAGTTTAAGTAATGAATATAAAACTTTTATATGAAATTGTAGTAAGAATAAAAAATAAAAGAATAAAGATATAGACAATTAAATAAAAATCACAATCAAAAAAAGGAGGAAAACAATGAAAGCAAGTAGAGAATGGTTAGAAGAATATTCTGATATTGATGTCAAAACTACCAAATTAGGAGACATCCTAACAATGGCAGGTCAAAAAGTAGAAGAAATAATACAAAAAGGAACAGACATAAAAAATGTAGTATTAGGTAAAATTTTAAAAATAGAAAAACACCCAAATGCAGATAAACTAGTTGTAACAGAAGTAGATGTGGGAACAGAAAAACTTCAAATAGTAACAGGAGCAAACAATATAAAATTAGGAGATATTGTTCCAATAGCAAAAGACGGAGCAGAACTTCCAGGAGGAGTTAAAATAAAAACAGGAAAATTAAGAGGAATAGACTCTTGTGGAATGATGTGTTCTGTTGGAGAATTAGGGCTTGATATAGCAGATTACCCAGGACAAATAGAACATGGAATAATGATTCTAGATAAATCATTAGAGAATAAATTAGGAGAAAACATAGTAGATATATTAAATCTAAAAGAAGAAATAATTGACTTTGAAATCACACCAAACAGACCAGACTGCTTATCAATAGAAGGACTAGGAAGAGAAACAGCAGTAGCACTTGGCAAAAAATTTAAAAATCCAAGGGAAAATTTAGATAAATTAGAAGTAGAAACAAAAGAAGAGTTAGAAGGCTTAAAAGTAGATATAGAAGCACCGGATTTATGCTATAGATATGTTGCAAGAGTTGTAAAAAATGTAAAAATACAAGAATCACCAGAATGGCTAAAAAGAAGATTAAAAGCTTGTGGTGTAAGAAGCATAAATAACATAGTAGATATAACAAATTATGTAATGCTAGAATTAGGCCAGCCAATGCATGCATTTGATATAAACTCAATAGAAGGAAAACATATAACAGTAAGAAGAGCAAAATCAGAAGAAAAAATAACAACTTTAGACGATGTAGAAAGAACCTTAGACGAAAATGATTTAGTAATATCAGATGACAAAAAAGCTGTAGCAATAGCAGGTGTTATGGGAGGTCAAAACTCAGAAATAGAAGAAACAACCAAAACAGTAGTATTTGAATCAGCAGTATTTTATGGAGGAGCAGTAAGAAAAACAGCAAAAAAAGTAGGTTTAAGAACAGAAAGTTCATCAAGATTTGAAAAAGGCTTATCTGCAGAAAATGCACTAAGAGCAGCAAATAGAGCAGTAGAACTTGTAGTAATGCTAAATGCAGGAGAAGAAGTAGAAGGAAAAATAGACAATTATCCAACAAAACAAAAAATAAACAAAATAAAATTAGAACCTGAAAAAATAAACAATCTATTAGGAACAAAGATTTCAAAAGAACAAATGATAGAAATTCTTCAAAACTTAGGTCTAGAAATAGAAAATGATATAATAACAGTACCATATTACAGAATGGACCTAGAACAAATGGCAGACATTGCAGAAGAAGTCTTAAGATTTTATGGATATGACAAACTAGAAATAACTTTAATAAAAGCAGACACAACAATAGGAATCAGAAATAAAGAACAAAAAATAGAACAAAAAATAAGACAAATATTAAAAATAAGTGGTCTATCTGAAATATACACATATGGATTTATAAACGAAAAAGAACTAGATAAATCAAATATTCTAGAAGAACTAAAAAAAGAAGCAATATGTATCCAAAACCCATTAAGTGATGACTATAAATACATGAGACCATCAACAATACCAAGTATGCTAAATGTACTAAGCTTTAACCTAAACCAAAAAAATCCAGAAGCAAAACTATTTGATATATCTAGAAGTTATAAAAATATAGAAAATAAAATAGAAAAAGGAGAAGTCCCAGAAGAAGAAAAAATATTAACTATAGGTATATATTCAGAAGATTTTGATTTTTATGTACTAAAAGGACTTGTAGAAAATATATTAGAAGAAGTATCAATAAATAGATATGACATACAAAAAGAACAAACAAATAAATCATATCATCCTGGAAGATGTGCAAATATGAAAGTAGGAATAGATACAATTGCAACATTTGGAGAAGTACACCCAGAAGTACTAGAAAACTATGATATAGAAAAAAGAATATACCTTGCAGAAATAAACATAACAAAACTTACAAAATACTCAAGAGCAAACAAAAAATATGAAGAAATTGCAAAATTCCCAGCAGTAGAAAGAGACCTAGCAGTAATTGTAGCAGAAGAAATAGAAGCAGGGCAAATAGAAAAAGCAATTGTAAAAAAAGCTAAAAAAGTTTTAGAAGAAGTAAAAGTATTTGATATTTATAGAAGTGAAAAACTAGGGGTTGGCAAAAAAAGTATAGCATATGCCTTAAAGTTTAGAGACAAAAATAAAACATTAAATGATGAAGAAATTGATGAAATTATGAAAAACATAATTGACGAATTGCAAAAAAGTTTTGGGGCAGAACTTAGAAAATAATTTGTGCCCAAATGTGCAAAAAGATACCAAATAAGAAGGAGCAAAATGTTCAATTGTGACTATATCACAATTGAACAAAAATGAACTTTAGGGACTTTCCTTAAAGTTCAAAATTTTGCTCAGTCCATTTTTGCAAACAAAAAAATTCTTGCTATTTTATAGTTGTTATAGTAAAATATCAATATAAAAAAGGATAACAAAATATGATATATCAAATTTTCCTTGACAAAATACCTACATATTGTTAATATGTAAAATATAAAAAATAAATGCACCAAAAAAGTGGAGGTTACCATGCTTTTATACCCAAATGCATATTTTGAAAAAATAGAAGATATAACAATACAATTTTTAATAAAAAATAAAATAAAAGTATTGATCTTAGATGTAGATAACACATTAATAGATCGCAGTAAAAAAATTTCTGAAGATAAAATAAATTGGTCTAAAGACATAAAAGGCCAAGGAGTAAAATTATACATACTATCAAATTCAAATAAAAAAGAAAAAGTAAAAAAAATCGCAGAAATTTTAGATGTGCCATATAAATATTTTGGCTTAAAGCCATTTAAAATGGGATTTAAAAAAATTCAAAAGGAATTAAAAGAAGCCCCAGAAAGAATTGGTGTAGTAGGAGACCAAATTTTTACAGATATATGGGGAGGAAATAGATGCAAAATGTTTACAATTTTAGTAGATCCCATAAAAGAAAATGATTATTGGTACACATTATGGAAAAGACCAATAGAAAATAAAATCAAAAAGAAAATAACAAAGGAGAAAAAAGATGTATTTTAATGATGTACACATAGCATACTATGTAATTGCTGCAATATTAGGACTTTTTGTCGGGCAATTTACAGATTGGATGAATAAAAGATTGCCAGAATATAAAAAAATATTCACTTTAGATTTATTTAGAGAATATAAATCAAATTTTAAGCCAAACTACATATTAATGTTATTAACTGCCATAATATATGTAACAATTATATATGTTTATGGAATAAAAGAAACTTTAATTGCAAATTTAGATTTAATAAAATATTTACTACTTACACCAATGCTTATATCTGCATTTGTAATTGATTATAAATATCAAATAATACCAAACAGGCTTAATTTAACTATATTTGAAGTAGGATTAGTGTTTAGCTTTATATATGGCTTATCAGATGTTGCAATTGCAATAAATATGTTTTTAGGAATGCTTGCCGGGGCAGGAATCTTTTTCTTAATAACTTTCCTTGGAGGCATATTCTATGGAAAAGAAGCAATGGGATTTGGCGATGTTAAATTAATGGGAGCACTTGGTTTATATTTTGGTTTATCTAATATAATAATTATAACATTACTATCATTTTTAATTGGAGCATTATTAAGTGTTATTCTGTTACTTTCTAAAATAAAAAAATCAAATGAATATATACCATTTGGACCATTCATAGTAATAGGAGCATTTATAAGTATTTATGTACCTTTTGAAGCAATAAAAAATATCTTACTTGAGATTTTTACATTAGGATTATATGGCTAGACAATGAAAATATTATGGATAAAATAGAATAAATATAAAGGTGGGAGTTTTATGAATCCAAAATTGCAATGGTTAAGAAACAAAATGAATGGATTAGACTTGCAAGGAATAATAATATCAAACCCTGTAAATATAAGATACTTAACAAATATAAATGCAGAAGGTGTGCTTTTATTAACCAGAAAAGAAAATATTTATATAACAGATGCAAGATATATAGAATATGTACATAGTACATTAACATTATTTGACGAAATTATAGTATATGACATAAATGATGTTTCAAAAGATGACTATGAAAATTTCTTTCTATTTTGCGAAAATGTAGGTTTTGAAGAACACTATGTAACATACGCAGAATACAAAGAATTTATTAGAAAATATAAAATAAATAATCTAGTAGAAACAGAATATATAATAGAAAAACAAAGAATGCTAAAAGATGAAGACGAACTAAAAAACATAATAAAAGCTTGCAACATAACAGACGAATGTTTTAAACATATTTTGCAATACATTAAACCAGGAATGACAGAAAAGCAAATAGCCAAAGAAATAAATGACTATTTTGAAACTAATGCACAAGGGCTTGCATTTGAAACAATAGTCGCATCTGGAGAAAACACATCAATGCCACATGCAATTCCAGGCAACAGAAAAATTCAAAACAAAGACATAATCACAATAGATATGGGATGTACTATAAATGGATACTGTTCAGATATGACTAGAACATTTTTTGTAGGAGAAGTACCTGAAGAAGTAAAGCCAGTATATGATTTAGTACTAAAAAATCAAGTTCAAACAATGCAAGATTTTAAAGATGGAGTAAGCACAAGGCTACTTACAAAAATGGTAGAAAATGATTTTAAATTGCACGACTACTGTTTAGTTCATAGCCTAGGGCATGGTTTGGGCTTAGAAATACACGAATTGCCTTATATAAGCTATAAAAGTGATACTCAATTAAAGGAAAATATGGTAGTAACAAATGAACCAGGAATATATTTGCCAGGAAAATTTGGTGTAAGAATAGAAGACACAGTACAGATTACAAAATTTGGATGTATAAGTTTAACAAATTCTGAGAAAAATTATATTGTAATATAAATACTTGATTTTTAGGCAAAAATGTAGTAAAATAGATAAAGTTAAATACGAAAAAATGAAAGGAGAATAAAAAATGGCAGGAGTTTACTCAGCAGGAGATTTTAGAAATGGAACAACATTTGAAATGGAGGGAAATGTATATAGAGTAGTTGAATTTCAACACGTAAAACCAGGAAAAGGATCAGCATTTGTAAGAACAAAACTAAAAAACGTAATAACAGGAGCAACTATTGAAAAAACATTCAACCCATCAGACAAATTCCCAGGAGCAGAAATAGAAAAGAAAACAATGCAATATCTATACAATGATGGAGGTTTATATTATTTCATGGACAATGAAACATATGACCAATTACCATTAAACGAAGAACAATTAGGAGACTGTTTAAAATATTTAAAAGAAAATATGGAAGTTACAATACTTTCATACAAAGGAAAAGTATTTGCAGTAGAACCACCAATATTTGTTGAACTAGAAGTTACATATACAGAACCAGGATTTAGTGGAAACACAACAACAACATCAGGAAAACCTGCAAAACTAGAAACTGGTCTAGAATTACAAGTTCCACTATTCGTAAACATAGGAGATGTACTAAGAATTGACACAAGAACTTGCGAATACATGGAAAGAGTATAGAAAGGTGAAATTAATGAGCTATTTTTTAAAAGATGAATATAGAAAATTTTTAGAAGATATAGAAAAAAATATAAAAAATGAAGAAGATTTAAACTATATCAAAAAAAGATTTTCTGAATTTATGGAAAAATTCATAGAAAAAATGGATGCAAGTGTAGAATTAAAAGAAGAAAAAATAGAAATGCTAGAACAAAATCAAAAATACCTAGAAAAAAGATTGGAAAAAATGCAAGAAATATTAGGCAACATAGAAAAAGACATATATGCAGAAGATGGTTTTGATTTTGAAATAGTATGTCCATACTGTAATTATGAATTTGTAATAGACATGGATGAAAACCAAAAAGAAGTAAAATGCCCAGAATGTAATAACATAATAGAATTAGACTGGTCAGGAAACCCAGAAGATGATGAATGTACAGGTCATTGTTCAGGTTGTAGTGGGTGTGATTCAGAAGATGAGTTCGAGTCAGATGATGAGGACAATTCTGAAGATGATGATATGTAAATGTAAATAGTATAAGAAAAGTTAAAGGTAAAGCTTGAGATAATATTTTAGAATATTTTTCTCGGCTTTTTATTTTGCGTTTAGAGAGAAAATATAAAATATAGAGTATAAAATATGAAAATATAGAATATTGAATAATTGGTATTTGTATAAAAATAGATAGATAAATTTGAAAAAATGTAAATAATATAGCATAAATAGGAAGTTATAAGTGAAATATAATAGAATTTCGTGAAAGAAAAATATGTGTAAAAGAGAAAAAGTATAATTAAGTATAAAAATTAATGATATTTTAATATCTATTAAATGTATATCATTTTAGATAAAAAAAGTCAATAAATTATGAATAAATATAGTGATTTAAATTAAAAAAAAATAATAACAATTCAGATAAAAGTGTTGATTTACTAATATATTCATAAATTCTCAATTTTAATTAATTTTTATACTTAATTATAAATTTTGCATAAAGTGAATGAAGAAATATCATTTAAAATGTCAAAAGATAATGAACAAAAAGTAAATAATATGATATTTTATTTATTTGAATTAATAAAAAAATTAACATAGGAGGGAAAGATGGAAAAATTAAGAATGGAGAGAAAAACAAAAGAAAAAACGAAAGGTAAAAAAGGGATTACTTTGATTGCGTTGGTAATTACAATCGTACTAAATTGCTCGTACCTCGCAATGGAACGAATGAATAAATTGAAAAAATATAAAACCTCATGTATAATATAATTATGTAACTTAAAGGTTGCAAATATATTAAACAGGAGGTTTTTTTGATATGACAAATGAACAGATAATAAGCAAAATGAAAGAAGATATGAGGATGCGAGGATTTTCACATTGGACAGAAGAAAGTTATTTAGGAAAAACAAAAGATATAATGAAATATTTTAGAAAATCAATGGAAGAAGTAACAATAGAAGAACTAAGAAACTTTTTACTAAAATACTTAAGAGAAGAACGAAAATTATCAGAA